>JTLC01000013.1 GCA_000798955.1 Firmicutes bacterium ZOR0006
AAGACAGTTACTCATTGCGAATTAGCTTTATCTGTAACTGTAAGAATTTTTAATTTTTTTGGTCCAATTTCTTGACATCGTACCAAAGTACGCATGCTATTGTAGCAAAGTTACAGAGGATCAGGTTATTGATGCAGTATTAAAACATGGAGCGAAAAGTGTAAAAGAAGTGAATGCCATAACTGGTGCTATGAAAAATTCCAACTGCAAGGAAAAAAACCCTCTAGGGACTTGTTGCCATAAAATTATTCAGGAGGCAATCGATAAAGGCTTGGCATTAAATGATTGATAAGTTCCCGTAAACAAGAGCCAATATTGGATATGTTTCCATGTACGAGCGTGGATATGTTCCCGATAACAACAGGGGTTAAAAACGCAGTTTTGATAGCTATTCCCACCTCTCAAAACACGTCGAGAGTGTAGCCTTATTAACGAAAGTGAAGTAATTAAAAAATGAAAATATGACGTACCAAACTCATACTCCACGTATAGTGAAATGTAGTTTGGTACGTCATTTTATATTAGGCAGAAAAAGAAGGAATAAAGTAGTTAGCGAAAATGCTTTGTTAACTACTTAATATTTTCATGTTATAATAATAAAAAATTAAAAAGGAAGAATCATATGGATCGAAAACAACAAATTGTGGAACTTTTACGAGTCAAAAATGATTGGATGACAGGGGCTGAAATTGCACAATTAACACAGGTTACATCACGGACAATTAGACAAGATATGAAGCAACTGCGTGAAAAGTACGGCACGCAGTTTTTACTTGTCAGTAAGAAGAAAGGCTATCGCTTGCTAGATGACGAATGCGAACTTCCGTCTGTTATAGAGCAGCAGTATACTCGGAAACTACGATTACTTTCACTGTGGAAGCAACTTTTTTTTGAAGATAAAGTTGCTATTTATGAAATAGCTGATCAATTTTTTGTTTCTGAATCTACGATTTTGAATGATATAACATACATCCGTGCACAATTAGATAGTTTTCAGCAACATAGCTATAGTATTCAGCGAAATGGCGAATATTGTGAATTAAAGCTTGCTAATTCTGAAGCGAAGTCACCACGTACTTTTTATGACTTTGCCTTGAAACGATTACAAATTGAACGACTCGATGAATTTGCTAGTGTCTTTGACGAATTTTGTTTGAACAGCCTATACCGTTGTTGCGTTGAAGTCTTATATAGGTTTGAGATGAGCTATCAATATATTTCTTTTATTGCACTAGCCGTCGAGTTCGCGACCTTAATTACTCAGAGTGAAAGCGAAATTGATGAGGAGCACGAAATGCACGGTGTTTGTCTGGAAAGTATCGGAGCATTGCAAGTACAAGTTAAACAAGAAATGCAGATTGAATTGACACAAAACCAATGTCGAAAAATGTATGAGACTTTGTTAAATACCCAAGCAATGGCAGAATATGAAAGTGAGCTGCGATTAAGCGGAGCAATTCCTCCCCAGTTTGCAGAGAAAATTTTATTTGTTTTCATGCAATATCATGTCCCACTGCTCATCTATGCGCAAGATCAAACAGAGATACTCCAGCAATTTTTGTGCCATTTACAACTTGCACGTGAAAAACAGCGACGAGGGTTCTATACTGTCAATCCATTGTTAAATCAATTACAGCAAGAGCATGTGATGTTATTTGAAATTGCTAGGCGTGCATTGAGAAGTATTGGACTTGAATTTGATGAGAATGAGTGCTCATATGTCGTGATTTATTTACAACTATTATTTGATGGTTATGTGCAGCGCCAAGCGACAAAACTTGATGTGAAACTCATTGTACCAAATAGTTATAGTAATGGACTTTATGTCCAAAAACTTGTGCAACAACATATGCAATCAGGTGATACATGCAGTGTGATTCGCGATGTAGGCAAGCAAAAACCAAGTGGCGATATCATTTTTTCAACGAATAATTTAGCACGTCAATATGAACAGACGGTTATGTTAAGCAAACAACTGAATCCAGCTCAAGATTTGAAAATTCAGGTGACGCTCGCACAACACCGTCAGATGAAGTGCCAGGCATATTTTCAAGAGCGACAACAAAACTGGGAAAAAATTGCGCATTTAATAGCAGAACAGAGCCAACAAAAACTGACTAAATGCATTGAACAAGACAGAGAATTGATGTTTCAACAAGCAGTTCTGTTTCAATACTGTCTAGAAGCACTTGAAGCGAAGGGTGTACTTGTGAAAGCACAACAAGATATGAAACAGATAGAAATGATGTGTGAGGCATATATACGCATGACGAAACAAGGTGTGTTCCTAACTCATGAATAATTTATTTCCTAACTGAAAGGGAAATCCAAAGTTTGATAGCGTTTTCTCTCTGGGTTAAGATAAGGGTGTAAGAACGAAAGGGGAAATAGCAATGGAAAAATTTATTCAGTTTATGGATACACGTGTTGGTCCTGTAGCGATGAAAATCGGAAATTTAAAGTATATTAAAGCCATCTCAATGGGGATGATGAGTTTAATCGGAATTATTATTATTGCATCACTCGCAAATTTAGTGCAGAGTTTACAAATTGATGCATATCAGAATTTTTTAATGACAACACCTGCTGGACAAGCAATTTGGAATGTCTGTCAAAATATTACGTGGGGAACACTGAACATGTATGGCTTACTTGTGTGCTTGTCAGTAGGTCAATCACTCTGGCGTGAATATGGGAATAAGGGACATGAAGGAGCAGCGGTAGCTGTGGCAGCTTATTTAATTACTGTTCCGTGGATGCCTGTGATCACATTAGGTGAAGTAAGTGAAGCCGCCTATGGTTGGATAAATTATTCAAGTTTTAGTGCAACGTCATTATTCACTTGTATGATTGTCGCATTATTATCAATTGAATTACTCAATCGCTTAAATAAAGTGGAGCGGTTAAAAGTGAAAATGCCAAGTTCAGTACCACCAGCGGTAAGTGCATCATTTTCAACATTGTTTCCAATCGCCTTAACAATTATCTGTTTTGGAATTATCACTTTTGCAATTACCTCATTCACAGGTGGTCAATCATTAAATGATTTAATTAATACAGTGATTGCAGCACCATTAAAAGGGTTTACGAATAATATTTTTGCAGCAATTGCCATACCAACATTAGTATCATTCTTATGGTTCTTTGGAATTCACGGCACAAATATTATTGGACCAATTGCGGGGGCGGCATTAGCACCATATGGAATCGAAAATATTGAATTATATGCACAAGGAGTCGCAGATTGGTCACAGTATAATATTGTAACCCCAGAGTTTATTGCAGCATTTGTGTATATGGGTGGTGCAGGATGTACAATTGCCTTACTCATTGCCATGTTTCTTTCGAATCGAAAACGGCATAAAGTCTTACTATCTCTTGCGGGACCAACCGGACTCTTTAATATTAATGAACCAGTTATTTTCGGATTACCGATTGTATTAAATCCCGTTATTTTTATTCCGTTCATCTGTGTACCAGCTGTGTTAGGTGCTATTTCATATCTCGCATTAAGTAGTGGTCTTGTTCACCCAGTTGTCGCAACTGTACCATGGACGACACCGCCAGTATTACGTGCCTTTTTTGCGACTGGGATGCACTGGAGTGGTGCAGCATTGGCAATATTCAATATTGGAGTTGCTACAATGATTTACTTCCCATTTATCAAATTAATGGAGCATCAGGAAGCGAAACTTGTACTTAGCGAAAAAGGAGATAAGTAATTATGGGCTTAGGAATTAGTATTTATCCATTACAAAGTAGTTATGAAGAAAATAGTGCGTATATTAAAAGCGCAGCCGCACTTGGATATACACGAGTATTTACATCGTTCTTAGAAGCTGATACTGATCCGGCAGTTGCAGCAACACAACTTGAATCATACCGGGTTTTATTGCAAGAGGCACAGCAGTTAGGAATGCGAGCGTTCTTAGATATTAATCCTGAAATCGTTAAGTTATTGAAAATTGATCCAACTGACTTTCAATTCTTCGCCAATCTTGGTGTGAAGGGTGTGCGATTAGATGGAGCTTTCAATGGTTTTTATGAAGCGTACTTAACGTATAATGAATATGACATTGCAATTGAAATTAATGGCTCATTTGACAGTGGCTATGTAAATAGTATTGTCGAATTGGGTGGCAATAAACAAAACTTACTGACATGTCATAATTTTTATCCTGAGGCTGATACTGGCTTGAGCATCTCATGCTTTGAAAGTTGTCATGCAAGACATAAATCATTAGGGTTGCACACAGCTGCTTTCGTGACATCACAAGAAGGTGGGAGACTTGGTCCTTGGGATGCGAATGATGGTTTATGCACGTTAGAAAGACATCGCTATTTGCCAATTGAGCAACAAGCACAGGAATTATATCAAGCAGGAATAGATGATGTTATTATTGGTGATGCTTTTGCGAGTGAGCGCGAGCTAGCAGCATTAGCCCAGCTACAACCAACGATTACAACACTGACAGTTGAGACGACTGATGACACGATTGACCTTTTTGCTCACGTATTTCAAAATCGCTGGGATTATAGTGATGTGGTCATTCGTGATGTTATGAGTCGTAAATTGTTCAAACAGCTCACGATTACACCACAGACAATTGAGGAGCGTCAGATTGCAGCCGGTACGATTTTAGTAAATAACGATACATATGGTCGCTATAAAGGTGAAATCTTAATTGCGTTACAGCCGATGGTCATTGATAGCCGACGAAATATTATTGGGACAGTGACCGAACAGTCAAAGTCACTATTAGCAGCAATTACAGGTGGTAAGCGCTTTAAATGTGCGATAAAAACAAAGATCGAGGTGAAGTAATGCTACCAAAAACATTTTTATGGGGCGGTGCAACAGCAGCTAATCAATGTGAAGGTGGGTATCAGCTGAATGGCAAAGGACTCAGTATTGTTGATGTTGAACGTGCAAGTATCAATAAACAAAAACGTGCGATTGATAACTGTGTTGTACCGAATATCTATTATCCAAGCCATGAGGCGATTGATTTTTTCCATCATTATGCAGAAGACATTGCTTTGTTTGCAGAAATGGGATTCAAGTGTTATCGTTTTTCGATTGCTTGGAGCCGGATTTTTCCACGGGGTGACGAGTTAACACCGAATGAAGCAGGATTGCAGTTTTATGATCGTATTTTTGCTGAATTGAAAAAATATAATATTCAACCAATCGTGACACTCTCACATTATGAGATGCCACTTGCCCTTGTGGAAGAGTATGATTCTTGGCGTAATCGCCAATTAATTGAGTTCTTTACTCGCTTTTGTGAAGTCGTGATGAAGCGTTACAAAGACGATGTCACGTATTGGCTGACGTTTAATGAAATTAATGCGACTGTTGAAGTGCCACGTCCATGGCACCAAGCGGGATTAATTTATCGTGAAGATGAAGATCAATATCAGGTGAGTTTACAGGCATCACATCATATGCTTGTAGCGAGTGCGCAAGTTGTAGCGTTAGGACGAAGAATTAATCCTCAATTTCAATTTGGGTGTATGTTACTGTATCCTGTTTTTTATCCGTTGACACCTTCACCAAAAGATACAGTTGCAGTCCATGAGCGTTTATCATATGTCTATTATTATGGCGATGTGCACGTAAAGGGACGATATACTCACACATGCCAAGCGATTTGGCAGCGACACGGAATTACATTGAAAATTGAACCAGAAGATGAACAAATATTACGAAGTGGAACAGTAGATTTTATTGGTTTAAGCTATTACTTCTCCTTAGCAGTTGGCATTGATGGTTCAAGTAGTGAAGGAAATTTAATTGTTGGAAATAAAAACCCGTATTTAGAAACAACCCAATGGGGTTGGCAAATTGACGCAACAGGCTTAAGGGTTGCGTTGAATAACTTATATGACCGCTATGAAACCCCCTTATTTATCGTAGAAAATGGATTAGGTGCAGTTGATGAGATAAGCACCGACGGTATGATCCATGATGCGTATCGCATTGCTTATATAGATGCCCATATTGAAGCAATGCAACAAGCAATTCTTATTGATCATGTTGGTGTTATTGGTTATACGACATGGGGCTGTATTGATCTTGTGAGTGCGAGCACTGGTGAGATGAGTAAACGATATGGTTTCATTTATGTCGATGTTGATGACAAAGGCCAAGGCACTAAAAAAAGAATTAAAAAAGATTCGTTCACGTGGTATCAGCATTTAATTATGACGAATGGTGCTGAGATTACTGAGCGTCTATTCAATCCAGAATAAAAATAGTTATAAGAACCTTTCAATACAGGAATCCAGTGTATCGAACCCCACCCATTACTTGGCTACAAGTAATGGTTTTTTTTTAGTTGAATTTTATCTGTTAGAAAATAATTCAACTGCTTTTGAATCTTAATCAGTTTGCGAAAAACTAGTAGTTGATTGTATATAACGAAAAAGTCTTTGAGCCTGTATTGCTTTCAAAGGTTTTTTGTTGATATTGGGTATTCGTTTGAGTCAGCTAAGAGAGTAAATAAAATGATTGACATTGACAATAGAAGTATACAGCCTAGACATTCAGTGTTAGAATATGAAGAAAATATAGAGTTGTGTGGGGTGATTCAATGGAACGATTAGAAAAATTAACAGTAGAAAAAATGCGTGAGCAGTGGTCAAAAACATATAATTCAGCTGGTAAACCAGAATGGGAACATATTTTTGGCTATTATGATGATACCATCATTTTTCATGATTCGATTCAGCAGGTTGAAGGAAAAATTGCGTTTGAGGCGATGTGTAAGCGACTGACAAAACGCTGTAAAAGTTTAAAAATGGATATTCACGATATAGCACAACAGGATAATATTGTGATGATGGAATGGACAATGACGATGGCATTTCGTTTCTTTCCAGAAAAAGCAATTTATGGTGTATCGAAGTTCACGTTCAATGAACAAGGGCTTATCAGTCACCAACGTGATTACTATGATATTTGGGGAGATATTTATGATGGTATTCCGGGGTTTAGACGGATATACCGATGGTTTATGCGGAAATTTTTTGGCTAAGGAGAACGTTATGGGGATTAAAGTTCCAGATCAAGTGATGTTTATCAAAAATAATCAAGCTGTGCAGAAACAGAGCACGGTATTAAGTACCGGTAAAATTTGTGTGATTACCGGAGCAACTTCAGGAGTTGGGTATCAGGCAGCAGCAGCGCTAGCAGCTAAGGGAGCAACACTCGTATTGGTTGCAAGAAATGAAGCCAAGGTTCAAGCCGTGAAGCAAGAGTTTGAACAATTGTATGGCAATCCAGTTGATTATGTCCTTGCTGATTTTACTGACTTAGACCAAGTGAAAGCAGCCGGTGCAGAAATTTTGCAGAGATATCCACGGATTGATGTGTTAATCAATAGTGCGGGTATTTATACAACGAAGAAATCGTATAATCATGAGGGAATAGAACTCGTCTTTTGTGTCAATCATATGGCAGCCTTCGTCTTAACACAGTTATTAAAGGAACGCCTCATTGCATCGGCACCAGCACGAATTATTCAAATCAACTCGGAAGGTCACCGGTTTAATGGTTTGAATACTAATGATTTGAATTGGCATAAACGCATCTATACGGGGTTAAGAGGGTATGGTGCAGCAAAAACAGCGCAATTACTGACAGTCTGGCAATTTGCGACTGAATTGAATGGAACCGGAGTTACAATTAACGCTATGCATCCCGGTGCCGTGAAAACAAATATTGGTGAAAATAACGGGAGACTCTATCGGTGGTTTCTACATCATGTTACTTGGAAATTTTTGCAGGATCCAAAAGTAGCTGGTGAAGCCATTTATTATTTAGCAACAGCACCAGAGTTGGCAGAAACAACAGGGAAATTCTTTAATTTAACGATTGAAGAAAAACCAGCCAAGCATGCATATAACATAAATAAGCAACGAATAATGTGGGAGAAGAGCTTAGCAATTGGCGGATTTCAATCGGAAATCAAAACACAATTAAAATGAAAAGAAAAATAGTAGCGTTAACTTGTAAAATAATTCAAGTAGACGATTCCGACAGTGGTAGGATGCAATCATCAAAAAATGAAGAAAAATCAATAATTTTGACAAAAGATCAAAAAGCAACTAGAATAAATACAAAATAATAACCGGTTTTTGAGAGGAAAGGAGCATGGCGAGCAATGCAAGTAACATTTATGCGAGTCCCTATTGAAAAATGGCTCCGCGAGCAACATGGATGCCAATTTATCCAACGTCAGTGGCAAGGCGGGAAAATGCTAACGAAGAAAGTAATAGTCCTGCAAAAAACCAATGAAACATTGCGAGAAATAGCAAAAAGCAATAATCCACTTAAAACAAATGAATTACTTGACTTCCAAGCAGATTGGTTAGGATTATGTGTCATCGGTACGACGCTTAAGCAAGCAATAATTGTGCAAGATTACCGAAGTGTGCTAGTGAAAAGTGAAAAAATCAGTGAGAATCAAACGATAACAGCAAGTATTTTTCGCCAAGTATTTCCGGAAGTTCCTGTCATGGTTGTGGCTATTTTACCGCAACTCGAACCAGCACGTGTGATTGGACTTGAACAGCAAATGACGCTCATACAAGAACAGTGGCAGAATGCGGATATACATACCACATTTGATCTGGTTATCTACCAAGATGATTCAGTAGTGAAAATGCCAAAAAGAACATTACCGCACGTGCAAGCGCAACAGCAACAAAATAGTTGGGCGGTGCTGACAAACTTTATTCGGCAAGGAAAAATGACGGCTGGACTAGGTGAGTCATTACAAGATATTCGATTTTGTCGACATATGTTTGGTGTGAATTTTCCAGTTTTGATGAGTCGTAGTAATTACTTGCGCAGTCACTATGAGCGACAATTATTTTCGAAGCAAGTGGTATTGATTCAAGGGAAGGAATATTTTGTCTTTATTCAGTGGCAATCCGGAAGCTATGAACGTTTTATTCGCTGGCTACAATCACAAAAATGATAAACAAAAAAGAACGCTTGAATGCGGCGCATCCAATAAATGGATGCACTGCACCATGCGTTCTTTTTAGATTGTATTTATCTTCGCAAAACCACTATTTTCAAGTCGTTTATTTTCATTATGTATTGAAAGCATAATCCCAATAACAAGGAAGTACGAAAGAAGTGATGTTCCACCATAGCTGATGAATGGTAAAGTCATCCCCTTTACAGGCATTAAGCCCATTGTCATCCCAATGTTAAACATTTGCTGGAAAGCAATCATGCCAATAAATCCAGCGGCCATATAACTATGGAATTTATTTTTACTTTTTGCGAGGACAATAAAAATACGTAAAAGTAATAAAAACGAAAGAATAATAATTGCTAGACCGACAAAGAAGCCGAAATCAGCAGAGATTGTTGAAAAAATGAAATCATTTTGTCCTTCTGGAATAAAAACAGCACTACTTTGAAAGCCATGACCTTCAAGGCCACCAGAACCCATGGCAATCATGCCTTGCATCAATTGGTAATTATCACCTGATGTTTCAACACTGCCATTAGGAATGAGCCAGTTAACAATTCGTTCAATTCGATAACCAATTTGAGGAATTGCACTGTAAAAGGCACCATTTGTTACGACGAATAATCCAACGGCACCACCGACGGCCGCAAATGCGGCACCACCAACGGTAATGAAATAACGGAAGGGGATTCCGGCAGCTAGCATAATTGCGAGCATACTAATGATAATAACAGTTGCTAGACCAGTATCTGGCTGTTGGAAAATCAATGCGGCTGGGATTCCGGCAACGACTAGGAGTTTGAAGAAAAGGAGTCGATAATTACCAGCAGTCATTTTCGGAAACTTTTCATGGTGATCAGCAGCTAATTTTGCCAGTAAGATAATCACGAAAATTTTAACGAACTCTGATGGTTGTAAAGTCCCAATTCCTGGAATTGCATACCAACGGGTCGCATTATTAATGTTCAAACCAAGCGGAGTATAGAGTCCAAGCAGTGAAATAATTCCAATAATATATAATGGCCAAGCTAATCGACCAAGTCGATCATTTCCCCACCATAGCATAATAAAGGAACCGACCGTCCCAACACCAAACCACATAATTTGTTTGATTTCTTGGTTGGCCCAATCGGAAGGCGGGAATAGTGCCTTAGCACTGAAAATTCCTAAAACACTAATTGTGCCAAGAGCCGCAATAATCGCGAGAATCCACCAATCAATATATAATTTACGACGCATAGCATCTCCTCATTTCTTTATCATACAGATTTTTTTTGCATACTTTTTTTATTATAACGGATTCAAAGGATGGAAACAAATGAAAGAGAATTAAAGCCAAATGTGAATTTTCGGATTTTTTTGACAAATTGTCAGGAAACAGCGAAAATAAAGAGAGCACTGTCTACATAAATAAAAGTTAAAAGCTGTATTTTCAGTTCATAGAAAGAGAATTTTAAGGCTCGATATGATAGAATAGGAGTGTTCAGAAAAGAAAGAAGGGGTGTTTCTCATGGAATTTATACCAAATAAACATGGATTTGTTGAAATCCGCCTTGAATCTATTGGAGGTCAAGGAGCATATTCAGTAGGACAAATGCTAGCCCAAATCGGTGTAGAAGGATCGCACTTGCATGCGATTTGTTTTGCTGATTATGGATCAGAAAAAAAAGGTGCACCAGTGAAAACGTTTGTTCGTTTTGCTAAAGATGATGTCACAATTTTAAATTATTCACCAGTAAATGAACCACAAATTGTTGCTGTTTTTCATGAATTGTTATTCAAAACACAACCAGTAACAGATGGCTTACATACAGATGGGATTTTGATCGTGAATACCGATCAAACACCAGAGCAATTACGTGCAATGTACAACCTCAATGTCAAAACCATTGTGACAGTTGATGCGACAAAAATTGCATTACAATATAAAACAAAGTTAAATACAGCGATGCTTGGAGCAATTTTCAGTAGCTTGAACTTCTTAGATCCAACCTTAGCTGCTGATGCTATTGAGAAAATGTTCGGTTATAAGTATCCGCATTTAGTTGAGCCAAACGTTTCGACATTCAAGGATGGGATGGAACAAGCACAAACGCATGTCTTTACAGATGTTGAAGCTGGAATCGCTCATACCCGGAAACCAACACCTTTTGGTTATGAAACACAGAATCAAGGTGGAGAAATTGCGGGACCAAATAGCTACACAAAAAATTTAACAGCATCTCGTGAAGGGATGATGCCAGAATATTTAAATGAAAAATGTATTCATTGTTCAAATTGTGATAATGTTTGTCCTGATTTCTGTTTTGTCTGGGAAGAAGGCGTTGATGCTCGTGGGAGAGCACAAATGTTTTTACAAGGAATCGACTATAACTACTGTAAAGGTTGCTTAAAGTGTGTGGAAGTATGTCCAACACAAGCACTTGTTTCAATGGTTGAAGAGCGTGACTATGCCGATGCACATCGAGTGCAAAAGCCATTCGACTTTTTGGGAGGAGTAAAATAATGAAGCCACAAATTGATGTTTTCAAAGCTGGAAATCAAATGGCAGCACAAGCTGCCGCGGATATTAATTATCACGTTATGGGATACTTCCCAATCAGTCCATCAACAGAAGTTGCACAATATCTTGATATGATGGGTGTAAATGGACAACACGATATTCAATTAATTGCTGCCGATGGTGAACATGGAGCAGCAGGAATTTGTTACGGAGCAGCAACTGCAGGGGCGCGGGTTTTTAATGCCACGAGTGCAAATGGATTAATGTATATGCTTGAGCAACTACCAGTTCAATCAGGAACGCGTTACCCAATGGTCTTAAATTTAGTGAATCGTGCAGTGAGTGGCCCATTAAATATTCACTGCGACCACTCAGATTTATATTTTGCTTTAAATGCTGGATGGGTGATTTTAACTGGAGCGAATCCACAACAAGTTTATGATTTAAATATTATGGCTTTAAAAATTGCCGAACACCAAGATGTACGTTTACCAGCAATTGTTTCGTACGATGGTTATATTACCTCTCACCAAAAGCATAACGTGAAAGTTTTTGAAAATGCTCAAGATGTTCGCGAATTTGTTGGTGAAATGAAACGTGAAGGCTATGACTTTGTGATTCCTGAAACAGCACCAGTTACAGTTGGCGCACACATGAAGGGCGATGACTTCATGAATAACCGTTATCAATTGGAAGTTGCTCAGACTCATGCACTTCGTGTTTTTGAAGAAGTAGCTGCGGAATATGAAGCATTATCAGGGCGTAAATACGAACTTGTTGAAACATACCAAATGGAAGATGCTGAAATTGGTTTAGTTATTTTAAATTCTTCGGCTGATATTGCGAAAAGTGCGATTGATAAGATGCGAGCTGAAGGAAAAAAAGTTGGTTTAGTACGACCAAATATTGTTCGTCCATTCCCTGCTGAAGCACTCACACAGGCATTGAAAGATGTGAAAGTGATTGTCATGGGAGAACGTGCGGATAGTGCAGGTGCAAAAGGCGGGAACTTAAGCCATGATCTGAAAGCAGCTTTACATGATGCGAATATGACAACACCAGTGATTACTCGTATTTATGGGCTCGGTGGAAAAGAATTCTATGCAAGTGATGCTGAAGCCGTTGTGACATTAGGATATGATTTCTTAGCAGATGAAACAGTAGAAAAATTTGGTTATTATGGAGTGAATCCAGGTGATAGTGAAAAAGGACAACTTATTCAACGTTCACTTGAACCACGACCAGTTTCAGATTACGTAACCGGGAAAATTACAACAACATTTAACGAAGAAAAAAATAAAGTAGATGTAAAAGTACCACCATTACGAATGTTAACAAGTAAACCAAAACGCCTTGTTAATGGACATGGGGCATGTCCTGGTTGTGGAATTTTCTCGGGATTAGAGTTATTCTTCAAAGGCATCGAAGGGGAAATTGTCATTGTTAACCAAACAGGATGTGCATATGTTGTTACTGCAGGGTATCCATATAGTTCATATCAGCAACATTACGTTCATAACTTATTCCAATCAGGACCAGCAACTTTATCAGGAATTGCTGAAGCTCTATTTGAAATGCGTCACCGCGGTGAAATCACGTTTGCGGATAGCGCAACGTTTGTTATGGTCAGTGGTGATGGTGGAATGGACATCGGAATGGGAAGTGCAATCGGTACGGCATTGCGTGGACATAAATTGATTATGCTTGAGTACGATAACCAAGGTTATATGAACACTGGGGCTCAAATGTCATATTCAACACCACTTGGAAACCGGACAAGTACAACAAATGTTGGAAAAGTACGTGTTGGAAAACAATACGCACATAAAGATACTGCTCAAATTATGGCAGCATGTAATATGCCATACGTATTTACAGGATCAGAAGCATATCCATTAGACCTTGTGAAAAAAGCAGCGAAAGCACAATGGTATGCAAATAATGTTGGACCAGTATATGGGAAAATTTTAATTGCATGTCCATTAAACTGGAAATCAGCTGATCATGATGGTACAAACGTTGTGAAAGCGGCAACTGACTGTGGCTTCTTCCCACTCTATGAAGTGGAACAAGGTTTAACAACAATTACAGTTGATCCAGAAGCAAAAAAACGAGTTCCGGTTGAAGATTGGGTTGGCTATATGGGGAAATCACGCCACTTATTAAAACCAGAAAACGAAGCAATTTTAGCGAAAACAAAAGCAGAAATTGAACGACGCTACAATCAATTAAAAGCAAAACACGATAGCGAATATCTCTAATATATACAAAAAGCTAGATCATGCAACAATTTGCAAATATCTAGCTTTTTTGCTTTTTTCATAAATAAAGTATGATAAGATAAAAGGAGTGAAAAAGGAGTGACTGTAATGAATGTAACGGTACAAGATATTATTGAAAAATTTAAATTAACAATTTTGAATGGTAAGGAGCACGTGGAGAAAGCTGTGCTCGATGAATCATTATCACGACCAGCGTTGGAGTTAGCAGGATATTTTGAATTTTATCCTTCAGATCGTATCCAAGTTTTTGGCTTGAAAGAAATGACGTTTTTATCATCATTAGATTTAGAAACAAAAAAAGAACGTTTACGAAAATTGTTTGCAGATGTGAAAACACCGTGCTTTATCATGACGCGAGGATTAATTCCAGACGAGACGTTTTTAGAAATTGCACGTGAAATGGAAGCAACAATTTTACAATCACAGCAAACAACAACATTTTTTATGGGGAATTTAGTAAATTATCTCAATGATTTTTTTGCACCACGAACAGATTTACATGGAGTAATGTTAGATATCAAAGGTGTTGGTGTTTTAATTGTTGGTGAAAGTAGTGTCGGGAAGAGTGAAGCCGCCCTTGAGTTAATTACACGCGGGCATCAACTCGTATCAGATGATCGGATTATTGCCATTGAAAAAGAGCCTGGTCTCGTTGTTGGACAAGCACCAAAATTACTAGAAAATATGATCGAAATCCGTGGAGTTGGAGTTGTCAATGTGCTTTCCATGTACGGTGCCGGCGCAGTCCGCAAGCGGAAACGATTAGAATTAATTGTTGAACTTGTCGACTGGACGAAAGGACTTGAATACGATCGAATCGGATTAAGTGAGCATAAACAAACAATTTTAAATACTGAAGTGCAAAAAATTATGTTGCCAGTCCGTCCAGGGCGAAGCGTTGCATTATTGATTGAGTCTGCAGCATTAAATCATCGTTTGCGTGGGGTAGGTATTAACTCAGCTCAAGAGTTTATTGATCGTCTAACAAATCAAATTAAGGGGAATGAATAAGTATGCTAGCTTTTTTAACATTAACGCCAGAACCAATTAATCCAACTGCATTTACAATTGGCCCGTTAAGTGTACAATGGTATGCTGTTTTGATTTTAACTGGTGCAATTGTTGGTCTTGTTTTGGCTATGAGAGAAGCGAAGAAATTTGGGATTGTTTCAGATACAATTATTGATTTGTTTACGTTTGGATTACCAATTGCGATTATTGGCGCACGATTATATTATGTTATTTTTGAATGGCAGTACTACATTGAAAACCCAAGCAAAATTTTTGCGATTTGGGAAGGTGGCCTCGCAATTCATGGTGGAATTATTGCTGCTGCCATTTTTGGTTTTGTGTATTGCCGAATGAAAAAAATCAATTTTTTATTACTTTTTGATATTGCCGCACCAAGTTTTTTAATCGGACAAGCAATTGGCCGGTGGGGTAATTTTATGAACCAAGAGGCACATGGTGGTGTCGTTCCGGGAGAGACATTGGCACAACAGCGCCAATACTTGCTCGACTTTAAACTTCCAGAATTTGTTGTGAATGGGATGTATATTGATGGTGCGTATTACCATCCAACATTTCTCTATGAATCGATTTGGAATTTTGTTGGTGTTATCATTATGATTGTTGGTGTTCGCCGGTGGAAGCAAATTTTGATTGGTGAAGTTGCTAGCTTTTATTTAGTCTGGTACTCGGTTGGACGCTTCTTTATTGAAGGCTTACGAACAGATAGTTTGTATATTGTACCGGGCTTACGAACAGCCCAAGTTGTTTCAATTTTAACCATTATTGGTGTAATGATGTTTGTCATTATTCGTCGAAAGCGACAATGGCAAATGGAAACATATCGAGGCCTCCAAATGAAAGGAAAAAAATAAGATGAAATATGATACGATTTTATTTGATTTAGATGGGACATTACTGGATACAAATACATTGATTCTTCAGTCGTTTACGTATGTGTTTGATCATTATTTACCAGATTATCAGTATACACAAGCTGACCTGTTAGCCTGTATTGGACCAACATTAAAACAAACATTTTCTCGCTTAGCACCTGAACGCGAGGCAGAATTAACGGCTGCCTATCGTCAGTGGAATATTGCTAATCATGATCGGCTTGTACACGCCTTTCCACAAGTGCAAGAAACATTAGCACAACTCCAACAGATGGGTTGCCAACTAGCAGTTGTGACTTCTAAACGTCGTGATGTTGTGGAAATGGGATTAACGCTTTGTGATTTGAAACAATATTTTCCAGTAGTTGTTACCTATGATGATGTAGAAAATCATAAACCAGAGCCCGATGCATTACATTTAGCATTAGCACAATTGACACCAAGTGGAAATGTCTTAATGGTTGGTGACAACTCACATGATATTCACGGAGCACAAAATGCTGGTGTTGATAGTGTTGGTGTGGCATGGAGTATTAAAGGTAAGGCATTTATGGAAGATTTACACCCAACATATTTGATTGATACAATGTCAGAGCTCCTTACGATTATCAATCACTAGCAAAGAAGGATGAGTAATTGCTCAAAAAATCTGAAGAAATTTCGAAAGCTTTTTTAATTATCTTTGTTGAAAAATATGATATGATGAAGCAGTTAAATAGATAAATTTCAATGGATGAAGTGAAGGAGAAGGATAATGATGGAAACAATGTATGATTTAATTATTGTCGGTTCGGGTCCTGCCGGAATGACGGCAGCAGTGTATGCTTCGCGTGCCAATATTAAAACGGTTATTTTAGAAGCAGGTGCACCTGGCGGGAAAATGTTAAAAACAATGGAAATTGAAAACTGGCCTGGTGTAACACATGGAATTTCCCCACAAATTGCGTATGAAATGCATAAACATTCAACGGCATTTGGTGCTGAGTTTAAAATGGGTGAAGTTGCGCAAGTAATCGTGAATGAAAATGACGGCAAAGAAATTCATTTGACAAATGGTGAGGTATTAACAGCCAAAGCTGTTATTATTGCAACTGGTACAAAAGAACGTCCGTTGCCATTACCAAATGCTGAAAAATTAACAGGGCGCGGAATTTCATACTGTGCAATTTGTGACGGTGCTTTTTTCCGCAATAAACATGTTGCTGTTATTGGTGGAGGAAACTCTGCAGTTGAAGAAGCGATTCACTTAGCAAAAACATCAGCAAAAGTAACATTGATTCACCGTCGTGAAGGCTTCCGTGCAGATCATATTTTACTTGAGCGTTTAGAAGCGTTAGAAAATGTCGAAATTATGCGTAACTATGTTGTTGACGAAGTGCTAGAAGCTGAAAACAAAGTTGCAGGTATTGTTGTGAAAAATGTCTTGACTGAAGAATTATTGACATTAGCTGATGTTGAAGGTGTCTTCGTGTATGTAGGTGTTGATCCAATTACAGCTATGGTTGCTGATTTACATATTACCAATGAATGGGGTTACTTACTTGTGAATAGTGATATGGAAACATCTGTACCGGGAATTTATGGTGCTGGTGATGTGATTGATAAAAAAATTCGTCAAGTTGTGACCGCAGTAAATGATGGTGCAATTGCCGCTGAAAGTGTGAAACATCAACTTTCTTAAGAAAAGCCGAAAGGCTTTTTTTCTTTGCTAGTGGACAATTTTATGGGAAAAAGACAATAAAAATACTGAATTATGGTATAATATAGGTAAAAGTAAGGGGGCGACAAGACTCATGATTCGAGTAGGACATTTATTTTTAATTCAAGATGAACAGGTATTTTTATTACAAAAACCACGACGGAATTGGTTCGTTGCACCTGGTGGTAAAAGCGAATTTGGTGAGTCTGTTTTGACAACAGCAGTTCGTGAATTTTATGAAGAAACGAATTTACAAGTCTTAGATCCGAAATTGCGGGCAATTTCGACGATGCGTGTTTACAATGAAGAATTAGGGACACAAGTAGAGTGGATGATGTATACTTTTATGGGGACACGCGCCCAAGGTGTTGCGAATGAACGTAACCATGAAGGCGAGCTCTATTGGAAGCCAGTGCAAGAAGCAGCAAAACTCCCAATGGCTGAGGGTGATCGAATGCTATTTAAAGAAATCATGAAGCACGATCGTCTCGTGATGGCGACCTTTGATTATACACAAGATTACCAACTATTAGCCGCAAATTTAACGATTGCTGATGAAAATGGTGCGTTTACGGAGGTGATGAAGGATGAGTGTTAATTTTTATTTAGTAACGGGGATGTCAGGGGCCGGAAAAACCACAGTTGAACAGGCGTTTGAGGATTTGGGCTATTTTGTGATTGATAATTTACCACCGGCATTCATTCCTAAATTTGCTGATGTTCTGCAACACGCAAATGAAGAGCAAAACGTAGTGTTAATGATGGACTTTAAATACAATCGGGTTAATGATTTATTAGTGGCTATTAGTGAACTAAAAGAACGTCAATGGTTGAATACCCAGATTATCTTTTTAGATGCAAGTTCTGATGTATTATTAGGACGTTATAAAGAAAGTCGCCGCCGCCATCCATTATCACGACCAAATACCTCGCTAACGAAAACAATCCAACGAGAGCGAGAGCTCATTACGCCAATTAAACAAATCGCTGATTTTACTATTGATACTTCTTTACTGTCGGGAAAACAATTGCGGAAAAAGTTTTTAGACTTATTTGAATACGAAACGGATGTTGAACGATTTAGCGTTAATTTTATGTCGTTTGGGTTTAAACATGGGGTACCAATGGATGCTGATTTTGTTGTTGATGTACGGTTCTTACCAAATCCATTTTATGATCCTGAATTACGGACACGGACAGGAATTGAAGCACCAGTTAGCGACTATGTATTTTCCAAAGCGGAAACACATGATTTTTTTGATCGGACATATGATTATTTAGCCTATTTAATTCCGAAATATCGTGAAGAAGGACGCTCGCAAGTAACAATTGCCATTGGTTGTACTGGTGGACAGCATCGTTCAGTAGCGATTGCGGAAAAATTGTGCCAAACATTTGAAAGTCAATTTAAAACATACAGTATTCATCGTGATATGAATCGTAATCAGCATATGGTAATCAATCATCAAGTTGATTAAAAAAAGGAGGAAGATTTGTGGACTATCCAAAAATAGTGGCAATTGGTGGAGGCACGGGACTATCAACATTATTGAGTGGGCTCAAGCATTTTCCCGTAGATATTACAGCAATTGTCACAGTAGCAGATGATGGCGGAAGCTCGGGAATTTTACGCAGTGACTTGCAAGTACCACCACCAGGTGACATTCGCAATGTGCTTGTCGCTTTAAGTGACGTTGAGCCGGTTTTAGAAGAATTGATGCAATTCCGTTTTCAAAAAAATGATCATTATCTCTCTGGCCATTCAGTAGGGAATTTGTTATTAGCAGCAATGTATGCTATTTCCGATGAAAATTTTGTTGATGCTGTTGAAAAAATGGCACGAGTTTTAAATGTTCGGGGGCAAATTTATCCTTCGGCGGCAACAGCAATGGTGCTGCAAGCTGAACTTGAAGATGGTACGATTATTCAGGGGGAGTCACAATTAGCTAAACATCCTTCACCAATCAAGCGAGTTTTTTTTGAACACCAACATCCAGCAGTGCCAGAGTGTTTAGAAGCGATTGTCGATGCTGATGTAATTGTGCTTGGTCCAGGAAGTTTATTTACAAGTGTTATTCCTAATATTTTATTTCCGGAAATTCAAGCAGCTATTTTAGCATCACCAGCACAAAAGTTATATGTGTGTAATATCATGACGGAACATGGAGAGACTGATTTTTATACGGTGAGCGATCATATTCAAAAATTAAATCAACATATGGGGAGTAGTTTTTTAGACGCCGTTATTGCCAATGATGAAGAAATTCCCAAAGAATATCTGAAACGATATGCACAGGAATCTGCTCAGCCAGTTATTCTTGACAAACCGACAATTGAGGCAATGAGTGTTGAAGTTATTCCCTCGCGAATTGCTGATTGGGATGTGAAGCGTGGTGTTCGTCATGATGCAATTAAAGTTGCTGCTGTTGTGTACTCACGTGCACTAGAATATCTCTAAAAAATAATTTCCTTTTAAACAATAACTTGATATAATAACTACTAAAGTATATTTAGACCGCTCTTTGTCGGTCTTTTTTCTTGAAAGGGTGAATTTTAGATGGCAACTTTTGCAGCACAAATAAAAAGAGAACTAGCCGGGCTCCAAACGAATCAATGCTGTATGAAAGCTGAGCTAGCAGCACTCATTCGGATTAATGGAACACTATCGCTCACAAATCGTGGCTTTGGCTTTGAATTGCAGACTGAAAATGCCTCAACATCGCGACGGATTTATAGCTTGATTAAAGGTTTATATGAACGAGAAATTGAGATCTTAGTTCGAAAAAAAATGAAACTTCAAAAAAACAATGTCTATATTTTACGTGTACCTGATCGTGAACGAGAAATTTTGAATGATTTACAGTTACTCACTGATGCTGGCTTTGGTGTGACACTGAATCCCGAATTAGTAGCCAAGGATTGCTGTAAAGGTGCTTATTTACGTGGTGCCTATTTAGCGAGTGGATCGGTTAATGATCCAAAACGTTCAAATTACCACCTAGAGGTGTATGTTGCAAATGAAGAGCATGCACAGCAATTGGCAACACTGAGTAATCATTTTCATTTAAACGCTAAGGTAACAGCTCGAAAAAAGGGATTCATCATGTACATAAAAGAAGCGGAAAAAATTGCAGATTTTATTGGTTTAATTGGAGCGACGACGTCTTTATTTGAGTTTGAAGATATTCGTATTACTCGGGACATGCGTAATTCAGTGAATCGAGTGATGAATTGTGAATTTGCCAATGTACAAAAATCATTGAATGCTGCTGAAGAACAAATTCATAATATTCATGTTGTCTATGAGTATATAGGGCGAGAAATGATTAGTGATAAACTGCAATTAGCAGCTGATTATCGTATTCAAAATCCTGATTTAACACTCGGTGATTTAGCCGAATTGTTAGCAAGCGATGGCTATCCTGTATCAAAATCAGGATTAAATCATCGTTTTCGTAAGTTAGCAGAACTCGCAAAACCATACATTGTTGAATAATCCAAGAATTATTAAAATTTTCGAGTTTTTTATTGAATTTTTTGGGAATAAACGCTATATAAAAAACGAGAATTTTGGTATGATAAAAGGGTCAACAGAAAGTTATTTACTCTTTACCAAAAATAACTGCTGGCTGCTATTTGAAACCGTATGATTGCTTTTTAGCATTTTGCTGAAAACCTTGATTACCTTGTGGAAAATCACACCTGCAAGTAAAAAGTAAAACAACTATGACGAGCAAATGACTTTTAAAGAAGTAAGGATAGGGCACATGAAGAACAGACACAAATTCAGTATTTTGGGTTTAGGTATTCTTCTCTTCTTTGCAGTCGCGGGCGTCGGAATCACAGTTGTTCAAAAAACGAATCAAACACTTCCTTTTTCTCAGTTTCCTGAGAAAGCACCAAACATGACATTACAAGCACAAGTTACGCAAGATAATGGTAAACAGCAGTTGCAATTTACTGTCGAGCAAATACTTGATCATCAACGACCATTCTATGAATATAAAATGAGTAGTATGGCTGGTGATTTAGTGCAGTATCAAGCAATCCTCGGTGAGCAATTTATTTTCGGAATTGGTGAATTCCAACAAAAACAAAAAGCGACATCAGAGCAAATCACGAGTTCGATGTTAAATTTGGATGCACAAATGGTCAATCGTCACTTTTTTGCTGAATCGGAAACAGGTGTAAAAGGAACAGATCCCTTATATGATACAGTTGAATATTTAGGGAAGGAATTGATTCTTGGTCGTGTGACATATCGCTTCCGCTGCGAGTATGAAGAGAGTCAACAAATTAGTCAAACCGCATTCGTGAAAGAATTTTGGTTAGACGAACAAACAGGGGTCACACTAAAAGCAATTGAAACAACCAATTTTGAATTGCAAGACCCTGAACAAACATTAGAAACAACATTTCAAAAAACCTTTGAGGTGAACCAATTGACAATCAATGAAGTCACAAGCTAAACTTTATCTTAGGATAGAGTTTTTTTTGTACTCTATTTTCAAATTTTATCTCAATATGAGGAGAAAGTGTGGGGAACATGAAATACGAACAGTTATTTTCAATGCTGATACAAGGAGATCAACAGCAGCTTGAACATTTATTTCCAACCTTAGCTCAGTGTCATACACCGATTTTTGATACGTTAACATGGGGAGAAATGTATCCATTATTGAGTCAGTGGTTAAAACAAGTAGTGAAGCAAGTCACTTTGACTCAGAGTGAGCAATTTACACATGTTTGGTTAGGCGAATGGTTATTTGAACTTACTAATGGGGAAGAATTACTAGTGTGTTGCATCATCGATCCGACAACGAGTCATGGAATGGATATTCGCATCTATCACTCATTTGTACCGCTTTTCGGAAAAAATCAGAGTCGTGAGCAGATGCCATTACAAGCAGAAGTAAGTAAAGGAGTCCTACCAACATTAGTACAAGCTGAACAAATATACTACTTACCAGCTACAGGTAGAAAAAATGTAAAAGTCGATTCAGTTGAAATTGCTCAATCTTGGGAAATTTTAACCCAAGTAGTGACTGATATCCATGCACATTGGCAAAGTGAAACTAGTGAATTATTTGAATATAGTAAAGATAGTGGAGAAGGCGGAGTCGTACTTGTTATACGGAACAATGTAGGAAAAGTAATTGCCATTCGTAACTATAATGATTGGGAATAAAAAAAGCTGCAAGACGACAGAAAGTCGCTCTTGCAGCTTTTTAAGTTGTTAAATTACATGTGAGTAATTACTTCGTCAATGAGGCCATAGGCTTTAGCTTCTGTAGCTTCAAACCAATAGTCACGATCTGTATCGAGTGCGATTTGTTCAATGGTTTGACCAGTTGCTGTCGCTAACATTTGGTTTAATTTCGTGCGTGTTTTAATGAGGCGTTCAGCAGCAATAAAAACATCACTCGCCTGCCCTTGTGCGCCACCTAAGGGTTGGTGAATCATAATTTCAGCATTAGGTAAAGCAAAACGCTTATCACCCATAGCGAGAAGGAAAGCCCCCATACTCGCTGCCATTCCAAGGCAAATTGTCTGTACTTCAGGTTGAATGTATTTCATTGTATCATAAATTGCTAACCCAGCAGCAATAGAACCACCAGGTGAGTTGATGTAAAGATGAATCGGCTTCTTTGGGTCTTCGGCGGCTAAAAATAATAGTTGTGCAACAATTGCATTCGCCATATTCGTTTCGACTTCACCACTTAACATGATAATCCGATCTTTTAATAGACGTGAATAAATGTCGTATGAACGTTCGCCGCTATTTGTTTGTTCAATTACGTAAGGAATTACTGCCATTTTGATACCTCTCAATTTTTCTGATTTATAACGACAGTATAACACAAGAAAAGTTGCACGTAAATTTGAAAGCGAATTCGTGATAAAATTCACACGAAAAGATAAAAAGCCGAATTGTTTTTCTTGCAGTGTTGCTGTAAAAGTGCTAAAATTATAAACGAAAACCGAGTGCAATGCACTTGGCAAAAAAACCGTTTTAAACGGAAAACCCAGGAGGAATCTCATCATGGCAGTAAAAGTTGCTATTAATGGATTTGGACGTATCGGTCGTTTAGCTTACCGTATCATGTCTCAAGATGCAAACTTCGAAATCGTTGCAATCAACGACTTAACAGACGCTAAAACTTTAGCTCACTTATTAAAATACGATTCAGCACAAGGACGTTTCAATGCAGAAGTAACTGCAACTGAAAACGGAATCGTTGTTAACGGATCTGAAGTAAAAATCTACGCTGAGCGTAACCCACAAGATTTACCATGGGGTGAATTAGGTGTTGATGTAGTATTAGAATGTACTGGATTCTTCACTTCACAAGAAGCTGCTGGAAAACACATCGAAGCTGGTGCGAAGAAAGTAGTTATCTCAGCTCCTGCAACTGGAGATGTTAAAACAGTTGTGTTCAACACAAACCACGACATCTTAGACGGAACTGAAACAGTTATCTCAGGTGCTTCATGTACAACAAACTGTTTAGCTCCAATGGCTGATGCTTTAAACAAAAACTTCCAAATCGTTGAAGGATTCATGACTACAATTCATGCTTACACTAACGATCAAAATACATTAGATGCTCCTCACGCAAAAGGTGACTTACGTCGTGCTCGTGCAGCAGCAGCTAATATCGTTCCTAACTCAACTGGAGCTGCAAAAGCTATCGGTTTAGTAATTCCTGAATTAAAAGGAAAATTAGACGGTTCAGCACAACGTGTACCAGTAATCACTGGATCATTAACTGAATTAG
Organism: Firmicutes bacterium ZOR0006; assembly: GCA_000798955.1. Classification (GTDB taxonomy): domain Bacteria; phylum Bacillota_I; class Bacilli_A; order Culicoidibacterales; family ZOR0006; genus ZOR0006. The sequence continues at coordinate 24,161 of JTLC01000013.1, forward strand.
TAGCTGTTGTTGGAACTGAAACAACTGTTGAAGCTGTAAATGCTGCAATGAAAGCTGTATCTAACGAATCATTCGGTTACACTGAAGAAGAGTTAGTATCTTCTGACATCATCGGAATCACTAATGGTTCTTTATTCGATGCAACTCAAACAAAAGTTATGAACATCGATGGAAAAACATTAGTAAAAGTAGTTTCTTGGTATGACAACGAAGCTTCTTATACTCACCAATTAATCCGTACTGTTAACCACTTCGCATCTTTAATTAAATAATTTTGCGACTTCGCAATCTTATTTAAGCAATAGTGTACTTAACGTAAGGGTACGAACAAAGCGGAACTTATGTTCCGCTTTTTTTAAATAAAATAACTGGAGGAATTTCTCATGGCTAAGAAAGTAGTAACTGACTTAAATGTTGAAGGAAAAAAAGTATTAGTACGCGTTGACTTTAACGTACCGATGAAAGATGGAGCAATCACAAACGACAACCGTATCGTTGCCGCTTTACCAACTGTAAAACACATCGTTGAAAATGGTGGAAAAGCAATTTTATTCTCTCATCTTGGGAAAGTAAAAACTGAAGAAGACAAATTAACAAAATCATTAGCACCTGTAGCAGCTCGTTTAGGAGAGTTATTAGGGAAAGATGTAACATTTGTTCCACATACACGTGGTGCTGAATTAGAAGCAGCAATCGCAGCAATGAACGCTGGTGATGTATTAGTATTCGAAAACACACGTTTCGAAGCTGGTGAAACAAAAAATGATCCTGAATTAGGAGCTTACTGGGCATCTTTAGGTGATGTATTCGTAAACGACGCATTTGGTACGGCTCACCGTGCACATGCATCTAACGTTGGAATTGCAGCACACTTAGATACAGCAGCAGGATTCTTATTAGATAAAGAAATCAAATTCATCGGTGAAGCAGTAGATGCACCAGTTCGTCCATTAGTAGCGATCTTAGGTGGAGCAAAAGTTTCAGATAAAATCGGTGTAATTGAAAACTTAATCGCTAAAGCTGACAAAATTTTAGTTGGTGGTGGAATGATGTTCACATTCTTGAAAGCTCAAGGATTAAACATCGGAAAATCTTTAGTTGAAGAAGATAAATTAGAATTAGCAGCTATGTTATTAGAAAAAGCTGGTGACAAATTAGTTTTACCAATCGATACAGTAGCAGCGAAAGAATTCAGTAATGATGTTGAATTCCGTACAGTTTCAGTAAACGAAATCGCTGAAGATGAAATGGGATTAGATATCGGTGCCGCTTCAGTTGAATTATTCGCAGGAATTATTGCTGATGCAAAAACAGTTGTTTGGAATGGACCAATGGGTGTATTCGAAATGTCTAACTATGCAAATGGAACAATCGGTGTATGTGAAGCAATCGCTAAATTAGAAGATGCGACAACAATCATCGGTGGTGGAGATTCTGCCGCTGCAGCAATGCAATTAGGATTCGCTGACCAATTCTCACACATCTCAACAGGTGGGGGAGCTTCTTTAGAGTACTTAGAAGGAAAAGACTTACCAGGTGTAAGCGCAGTAAGCGAAAAATAATCATAGTGCTTGAGATCGATATTTCCCTAATAAATTAAGGAAATATCTTCTTCGGATAAACAAGTGAACAGAATTACTTTTCGAATTATTTATCTGAAAACGTAATTCTGGGCTTGTTTTAGAAGAAGAAGGTCGAAACACGTTTAAGATCAGAGTGCTTGAGAGCGGTACTATCAAAGATAGTAGCAAGGCGAAAGGTCAAATAAGCAAAGAATGGTGAATTACGAAAGTGAAGACCAACCTTTGCGATTTGCCAAGCCTTGAAGGTCGAAACACGTTTAAGATCAGAGTGCTTGAGAGCGTTACTTAGTGGGGGAGTTCCTACTAAATAACGTAAAGCAAAATTACAAATAAAGGAGGAGTCGGATATGGTTCGTCAAATTGCTTTCGTTAAATTCAGTGTCTTTGGCGTAATGTGGATGTATTCATTATTACCGCTAGTAGCACCAGCAATCTATGTGAGCTTGGCACCATTTGCAAGTGTAGTGGTTGGACTGTACGTATTAGTCGTCATTACGAGTTTTTGGCTGTTATACCACCAACATCAGACCGATTATTCACTACTTCTTAGCGGCGGAATATTCGCTATGGCAACGATTCTTGCTTTCATTTGGCCAACGGCTCTAGGATATGCCGGTTATTTTATCCTAACAAGTTTTGCATACTTCATTCCGGCATTAGCTGGATTACGAACAATTGCAAAAAATTAAACTATGAGGTGACGAAACATGCGTAAACCAATTATCGCAGGTAACTGGAAAATGAATAAAACAAAAGCTGAAGCGTTAGCATTCGTTGAAGCTGTAGCACAAGCAATTCCATCAACAGATGTTGTGGATGCAGCTGTCTGTGTACCAACAATTTACTTAGATGCAATGATGACTGCAACAGCAGGAACAAACTTAAAAATTGGTGCTCAAAATATGCACCAAAAAGATGCAGGAGCTTTCACTGCTGAAACAAGTCCATTAATGTTAGTAGACTTAAAAGTACCTTACGTTGTTTTAGGACACAGTGAGCGTCGTCAATACTTCGGAGAAACTGACACAACAGTAAACGAAAAAACATTAGCAGCATTCGCACATGGATTAACACCAATCGTATGTGTTGGTGAATACCTTGAAGAGCGTGAAAACGGAACAACAAATGCTGTTGTTGAAAAACAAACATTAGCAGCGTTATTCGGTTTAACAGCTGAGCAAGTAGCACAAACTGTTATCGCTTATGAGCCAGTTTGGGCAATCGGAACTGGAAAAGTTGCGACAAACGAACAAGCAAATGAAACTTGCGGATACATCCGTCAAGTAATCGCACGCGTATACGGAAATGAAGCTGCACAAGCAGTACGTATCCAATACGGTGGATCAGTAACACCAGATACAATTGGAGCATTAATGTCTGAATCAGATATCGATGGTGCATTAGTAGGTGGAGCATCATTAGTAGCAGATAGCTTCTTAGCTTTATTAAACGGTGTAAACTAATCATGAAAGCTATTACCACTTCAGGTGATAGCTTTTTTTGTTGACAAAAAAATTATTGAAAAAAACCGGAATTTTTGATACAATTTTAAAATGTAATGTAGTAAATAAGATGTGGAGGAATAAGGAAAATGGCCGCAGGAATTAGTTTAATGGAAAAAATTGAAGGTGCAGGTAAGAAAAAAATCGAGCTTGTCGAAAAGAGTTGGGTACGATATCTTATTCGTGCAATGTTGGCAGGGTTATTTTTAACACTAGCAACTTCAATGGCAATGATGGTTGGAGATAAATTAGATCATATTGCTCATGGTTTAGGTAAATTTACGTATGCGCTGTTCTTCGGATGGGCATTAGTCATGATTTTATACATGAATAGTGAATTGGGAACTTCAAATATGATGTATTTCTCAGCTAATGTAGCTATGAAGAAAGCAAAAGTTTCACAAGCAGCAAAAGTTATTGGATTATGTGTACTAGGGAATTTAATTGGAGCAATTTTATTTGCATGGATTACTGCACAAACATCAACATTCCAAAACTTACCAGCTGATCACTTTATGTTCACAGCAGTAGCAGCAAAACTTGCAAAAACACCATGGCAAATCTTCTTCGAGGGAATTTTAGCAAATGTTGTTGTTAACACAGCAGTAATTGCAACGATTAACATGAAAGAAGATGGAGCAAAAGTTCTATCGATGGTCTTCATTGTATTCATTTTTGCTTTCCTAGGGTATGAGCACGTTATCGCAAACTTCTCATCATTCTCATTAGCATTCTTTGCTTCAGGTGGAGCAGTTGAAGGTATGACAATGGCAGCAACATTAACAAATCTTATTGTCGCTTTCATCGGAAACTTTGTCGGTGGAGGATTTGTTATTGGCCTCACATATGTCTTCTTGAATAAAGGTGAGTATTACTACAAGGACTAATCGTTAAAAAACACGCAGAATATGCGTGTTTTTTTATTGTTTTGTATGAATTAACAAACTCATAAAAAGAGATATGATAGAATAAAAAGAAATGACTGATAAAGGAGTAAACGATGAATCAACAACGAAGACAAGAAATTCTATGCAGTTTAAGTAGTGGTGAAAAAATAAAAGGTGATCAGTTTGCGAAAAAATATGAAGTAACGAGACAAGTAATAGTCAAAGATATTGCAATTTTACGTGCTGAAGGTCATCAAATCGTATCTACGCCTCGAGGTTATTTTATTCATCAAGAAATAGGGCGGCATATTTTCGTTTTAAAAAATGAACATCCAGCAACATTGGAGGCAATGGCAGCCGAGCTACACTGCATCGTCAAGCATGGTGGAGTGGTAGTTGATGTGATTATTGAGCATCAAGTTTATCATGAAATTCGGATTGTGCTTGATTTACATACGCAAAAAGATATTGATATATTCATGATGAAATTTGCAAAAAGTGGCGATGCTCCACTGCTTGTTTTGACGAAAGGGCTACACTATCACACAATTACTGTTGATACTAAGAAACAAGAACAAGAAATTTTGCAAGCATTGGCAAAAATGAATGATATTCAGATTGTTGAAGTACTCGACAAATAGGCGAAATATGATATAATAAAATCTATTGTATATACAATGGTGAAAAGGAAGGGAAAATTATGAGGAAGTATATTATTACTGTTTTAGACGGGATGGCAAAAGGTTTATTTGCTTCGTTGATTATCGGTTTGATTATTAAGCAAATTGGGGTCTTATTTGATGTTCAAATTCTCATAGAAATTGGAACAATGGCTCAGTACTTAATGGGGCCGGCAATTGGTGCTGGAGTAGCATCAGCATTGGGTGCACCACCACTCGTTTTGTATGCAACAATTGTCACAGCAGCAATTGGTGCTGAAACAATTCAGATGCAAGATGCGGTACCAATTTTAACGATTGGCGGGCCACCAGGAGCATTGATTGCCGCTATTGTTAGTACAGAAGTAGGAAAATTTATGAGTGGTAAAACAAAACTCGATATTATCGTCGTGCCACTCGGGACTATTGTTATTGGTGGGATTGTGGGCTATTTAATTGCACCGTATTTTACAACGATGATGTTCTGGCTCGGGAATATTGTCAATGAACTCACATTACTTCATCCCTTACCAATGGGAGTGCTCGTTGGGACAGTTGTTGGTATGGTACTGACATTACCAATTTCTTCGGCGGCATTAGCAATTGCATTAAACATGAATGGTTTAGCTGCTGGTGCTGCAGTTGCAGGCTGTAGTGCACAAATGATAGGCTTCGCAGTGAGTTCATTTCGTGAAAATGGGATGAGTGGCTTATTGACACAAGGAATAGGAACTTCAATGTTGCAAATCCCCAATATTATCAAAAATCCCTGGATTTGGATTCCACCTACAGTTGCTAGTGCAATTGTTGGGGGATTAGCTACGACAGTTTTTATGATGGAATCAACAGCTGCAGGTGCTGGAATGGGAACGAGTGGACTCGTTGGTCAAGTGGCAACGCTCAGTGTGATGGGAAATGCGGGGCTACCAGGAATTATCATCTTGAATTTTATTTTGCCTGCAGTTATTAGTGGCGGTATCAGCTTTTATCTTCGTAAAATTGGTAAAGTGAAACAAGGGGATTATCGTTTAAATCAATAATAACGGAATGAGCAGGTATGATACCTGCTTTTTTCACGACATTTTTATCTCGACTATGTTAAAATAAATGATAGGTGATTAGAATGAAAGAACGTTTAAATATTGTGACTGTTGAAGGGATGAGATCCCTTGGCGAGGATATCGGTGCAACACTCTTACCGCAAACGACAATTTTGCTGAAGGGTGACTTAGGTGCTGGAAAAACGACACTTTCACAAGCAATTGCAAAAGGATTAGCAATACAAGAGCGGGTCTCAAGTCCGACATTTACAATTGTGAAAGAATATGAAAGTGGTCGCTTACCGTTATATCATATTGATGCCTATCGATTAGAAGGCGGAGATGATATTGGGATTGAAGATTATTTTACTTTTACTGGAGTAACAATCGTTGAATGGCCATCAATGATTGCCGAGAGTTTACCACACGCATATATCAGTATCGAGATTAATTATGCTGAAAATGGTCGAGAATTATTCATTGATACAACTGATCAGCGATATAATCAACTAGTAACACAATGGTGCAAACCATATCAGGAGGGAAATAATGAAACAGCTAACTATTGATACATCAACAAGTTTTTTTGCAGCAGCACTACTTGAAGATGATATATGCCAAGCAAAATCGAGTTTTGAAGTTCAACGCGATCACTCGAGCTTCGCAATGCCGGCAATTGTCGAGTTATTTGCACAGCGCTCATGGACGATTGATATGATTGATGAAATTATTGTGACGCAAGGACCGGGGTCATACACAGGTATTCGTATAGGCGTAACTATAGCAAAAACATTAGCATTTACAAAGAAGATTCCATTAATCGGGGTCTCAACATTACATGTTTTAGCGACAAATTGTCTTGAACAAAATGTATTAATTGTTCCAATTATTGATGCCAAAAGACAAGAAGTATTTACAGGATTATATCAGTATCAAAGTGGTATCTGGGCAAATAAACAAGTAGATAGCTTAAAAACAATTCAGTCACTTGTTGACGAACTATGTGCACAACCATTACCAGTTGTCTTTGTTGGAAAAGATGCCCAACTATTTACTGAATTACTCTTACAAGTACCAAATAGTAAAATTGCATCAGAACAGGCAACTGATGGTGAACGAATTGCTAAAATTGCTTCGCAATATCCCAAGGTAACAGATTTACATGCATTTGCACCGAATTATTATAAGCTTTCACAAGCAGAAGCTGATTTAGCGAAACGAAAGGAGCAAGAAAAACATGGCATGTAAAGTACGTTTAATGACGGCAACTGATATAAAAATGATAACAATGATTGAAGCAGAAACATTCCCGCATCCATTTACAGAGAGTGATTTTCAATCAGCACTCGTAGATGAAAATAAACGGATTTTTGTTATTGAACTATATGAAGATATTATTGGGGCAGTGCAAAGTAACGTTATTGCCTACTGTGGAACGACACAAATTGATGAGCATCGTGTTGAAATTACGACATTTGCTGTTGCAAAAGATTATCGTGGACAAGGGCAAGCAAAATTTTTATTGGAAATGGTATTACGCTTTTTTCAAGCATCGCATGTGCAAGAGGTAACACTTGAAGTGAGACCGTCAAATATTGCTGCGATTCAGTTATATCAAAATTTTGGTTTTGAACAAGTTGCAGTTCGAAAGAATTACTACCAAAATCCAAATGAGGATGCCTATCTACTTCAGAAAATATTTTCGTAATCAAGACCACACAGATACGTGTGGTTTTTTCTTGACAAAAGGAAAGAGAAGTGGATAATTTAAAAGTGAAGTTGTGAAAAAACATGTGAAAAAAATCACAATTAATGATATAATAGAAGGGATTATGAGGTGAAGTGAAGATGAAGTACGAATATATTTTAGCAATTGAGACGAGTTGTGATGAAACTAGTGTAGCAGTTGTTCGAAACGGGAAAGAAGTTCTAGCAAATATTGTGTATACACAAATTGCAACTCATCAAGCATTTGGTGGTGTTGTACCGGAAGTAGCAAGTCGTCAACATGTTGAAAAGATTACAGAAGTGATTGAACAAGCATTGTATCAAGCAGAAGTGACAATGGAGCAGATTCAAGCAGTAGCAGTGACATATGCACCAGGCTTAGTTGGTGCACTGCTAGTCGGTGTTCAAGCTGCGAAGGCACTCGCTTTTGCTCACCAACTACCAATTATTCCAGTTCACCATATAGCTGGACATATTTATGCCAACAACATCGAAAACAATCTAAAATTTCCGTTAATTGCTTTAGTTGTTTCTGGTGGACACACAGAAATCGTTCATATGACAAGCCATTATCAATTTGAAATTATTGGCTCAACAATGGATGATGCAGTCGGTGAGGCATATGATAAAGTCGCACGTGTACTGCAGCTCCCATATCCGGGTGGACCGCAAATTGACCGTCTAGCACAAAATGGTCAGGCTCGCTACTCATTACCAACACCCAAGACAGAGCATGCGTATGATTTTAGCTTCAGTGGTTTGAAATCAGCAGTGATCAATCTTGTACATAACCATAAGCAAAAAGGTGAAATGATTGAAGCAGCAGACTTAGCAGCATCATTTCAAAAAGTAGTTGTGGAAACATTAGTGACAAAGACGATGAAAGCAGTACAAGAGTATGGAGCAAAACAATTAATTATCGCTGGTGGTGTCTCGGCAAATAGTGGTTTGCGCCAAGGTATGGAGCGAGCAGTACAAGAAATACCCGAAATTGAGTTAGCAATTCCACCATTAAAATACTGTACAGATAATGCAGCAATGATTGGTGCTGCCGCCTACTATGCCGCACAGGCTGGAGCCACAGCGGACTATAGTTTAAATGGAAGACCATCAATTCCTTTGAGCTAAGAATGGAGAAAAATAAAATGAGTGAAACCAAATTACCAAGGGCAACAGCCAAAAGAATTCCACAATACTATCGCCAATTTCAAAAGTTACAGGCTGAAGGCGTAACGAATATTATGTCAAAAGATTTGGCACTCATTATGAAAATAGAATCGACAACAATACGCCGTGATTTTTCATATATCGGTGAGCTTGGCAAGCAAAGAGTTGGTTATGATGTTAATTATGTTGTTGCCAAGTTGCAAACTTTTTTAGGTTTTGATGAACCAAAAGCTGTGATTTTAATTGGAGCGGGACACTTGGCAACAGCCTTGATTAACTATAACTATATTAAAGGGAATAATATTTTGATTTCCGCAGCTTTTGATAATTCAACGGAAAAAGTTGGGAGTGAAATTCGCGATATTCCAGTATATCATATGAGTGAATTAGCGACATATCTCACGGCTAATCCGCAAATTACAGTTGCAATTTTATCAGCACCATCTGAAGTTGCTCAAGAGATTACAAATCAATTGATTGCACAGGGTATCAATGGTATTTTAAATTTCTCATCAAAACGCTTAGATGTACCGAAACATGTTGTCGTTGAAAATGTAGACCTTGCATCAAAATTGCAAACACTCGTGTATTTAACAGATCAAACATAAAACGCTTTTAAGCGTTTTTTTTGTTTGTCAGTTGCGACAATTCCGAAAGAATGATACAATATTTTTAGCACTCTTCAGTGATAAGTGCTAAAAGCGAAAAAAGTGAGGTATGGAAATGAAACCATTATTTGACAAAGTGATGATTGAGTTGAAAGAGGTTGAGAAAACAACTTTAAGTGGTTTGGTTTTACCAGATAGTGATAAGAAGAAATCAAACCAAGGAAGAATTATTGCAGTTGGCCCTGGTCGCACGCTGGATAATGGGCAAATTTTGCCGATGAGTGTAGCAGTTGGACAACTTGTTTTATTTAATAAGTTCGCCGGAACTGAAGCAACAATACACGGCGTTGAATATATAATTGTATCGGAAAAAGATATTTTAGCAATTATTGAATAATTATTTCGATTTATTCAAAATGATAAAGGAGCATAATAAAGCATGGCAAAAGAAGTAAAATTTGGAACTGAGGCCCGTCAAGCAATGTTACGTGGAGTCGATACATTAGCAGATGCAGTCAAAGTTACACTTGGACCAAAAGGACGTAATGTTATTTTAGAAAAAAGCTTTGGATCACCACTAATCACTAATGATGGCGTTTCAATTGCACGTGAAATTGAATTAGAAGATAAATTTGAGAACATGGGAGCAAAATTAGTTGCGGAAGTGGCATCAAAAACAAATGATGTCGCGGGTGATGGAACAACAACAGCGACCGTTTTAGCTCAAGCAATGATTCGTGAAGGATTAAAAAATGTTACTGCTGGTGCGAACCCGATGGTTATTCGCCGGGGAATGGAACAAGCAGTGAAAGTTGCTGTAAAGCAATTAGAACAAATTTCACAACCAGTTGCAAATCGTGAATCAATTGCGAATGTTGCTGCCATTTCGGCATCAAACCCAGAAGTTGGGGAATTAATCGCCAAAGCAATGGAACGTGTTGGCAATGATGGTGTGATTACTTTAGAAGAGTCAAAAGGATTCGAAACAGAACTTGTTGTTGTTGAGGGCCTACAATTTGATCGTGGGTACTTATCACCATATATGATTTCAAATGCAGATCGGATGGAAGCTGTTTTAGAAAATCCATTGATTTTAATTACGGATAAGAAAATTAGTGCTATTGACGAAATTGTGCCAATTCTTGAACAAGTTATGCAGACGGGACGACCATTATTAGTTATCGCTGACGATATTGAAGGCCAGGCATTAGCAACGTTAGTAGTCAATAAATTACGTGGAACATTAAATGTTACAGCAGTAAAAGCACCTGGGTTTGGTGATCGTAGAAAAGCGCTGTTAGAAGATATTGCGATTGTGACAAGCGGACAATACATAACCGAGGACCTTGGTCTAGATTTAAAACAGACAGCAGTTGCCCAACTTGGACAAGCAGGTCGAGTTGTTGTAACAAAAGACAACACAACAATTATTAACGGAACGGGTGCACCTGAAACAATTGCAACGCGAGTACAACAAATCAAAAATCAGATGATCGAAACAACTTCTGATTTTGATCGAGATAAGCTACAAGAGCGCTTAGCAAAATTAGCTGGAGGAGTAGCAGTTATTAAAGTTGGTGCAGCTACAGAAACTGAATTGAAAGAACGCAAACTTCGGATTGAGGATGCCTTGAATTCAACTCGAGCAGCTGTTGAAGAAGGAATTGTTGCTGGTGGTGGAACAGCATATATGAATATTTATCAAAGTGTAGCTGCAATTGCAGCAGACGGGGATGTTAAAACGGGGGTGAATATTATTCTCAAAGCCTTAGAGTCACCAGTGCGCCAAATTGCTGAAAATGCTGGTTTTGAAGGTGCAGTTGTCGCTCAAGGATTACGTGCTAGTGAAATTGGAATTGGTTTTGATGCCTCGACAGGGGAATGGGTTGAAATGATTGAAGCAGGGATTGTTGATCCAACGAAAGTAACACGCAGTGCCTTGCAAAATGCCGCAAGTGTGGCAGCAATGTTTTTAACAACAGAAGCAGCAATCGCGGATATTCCAGAGCCGGAAACAACTGTAAATCAACAAATGCCACCAATGATGTAATAAAATAAAAAAACCAAGTGATCGGTAACGAAAAATCGTTACTTCCACTTGGTTTTTTTTATTCAGAATGAGAAGCAATAAATTGAGCAATACGATTTTTATAGATACCAAAACGCTCACGCGGAACAAGGAGACCATTTTCCCAAAGGGATACTAATTCTGCAAAAGTAACAAAGCGTGCATCAATTACCTCTTCTTTTTGCAAAATAATATCTGCTAAAGTTATCGTTTGTTTCGTAATATAGGTATCAACAAAACGCTCAATTATTTTTTGTGAGTGAAGCAAGACTAATTCATCAGACTGAATATGAATACCAGTTTCTTCAGATAGTTCCCTTAAGGCACTTGTGATACTATTCTCGCCACGTTGTGCAGCACCACCACTACACTCCCAAAGGCCACCGTGTTTTTTTGCAAAATGCCGTTTGGTAATTAAAATTTGATTCTCGTGGTTAATCGTCCAAATATCAGTAACAAGGTGGTAAGTTTGCTCGGGCAAAGGGATACCTCGAACATGTGAAAAAGGTAGTAATTGTCGATTTTCATCATATAAATCCCAAATTTCCATAAAATCCCCCCAAAACTCAATAGATTTGTTGACATTATCGCAAAAAAAATTGTTTTAGACAATGAAAAAACTAATAATTATCACTAATTACTCACTGAAATTTGTGGGGAATTGTTTTAAGAAAGTATCAAGTAAGAAGAAGTAACGTTCTGGTTCGCTATAAATTCCAGAATTATGGTAGTTTTTTGTAAAGATAAACGCTTGAGAGTTGTGGTAATATGGCAGAAAACGATAAGCGTAGTCACTTGGGGTTAATGGGTGATTTTGCGAGTGTAATAAAAGGGTAGGGACATCACAAGAAACAAGATTTGAAATACTCTCTAGAGAAATAAGAGCTCGATTATTTAATTTAGAAAGAATAATTTTATTAATAAGATTACGCCACCAAAAGCTCGAAAGTGTTTTTGTAATTTTAGTATCTAAATACTGGGAAAAACTGACCGGTAATTGCTCAAGAATAAGGAAATCAAATTCAAGACCATGCTTGTGGAGCTGAACAAGTGTTGTTGCTCCAAAGCCAATGCCGGCAGCGCCTAAAACTACCTGAGTTTGGTGGTGTGTTTGATACCAATTTAAGAGTGCCAAACAAGCCTTTCCTTCAGTATGGTAATGGCCAAAACGGAAAGAGCGAGGACTTTTATTAGCTGTCTGATCATATGTTAGCACATCAAATCCAAGATTGTGAAAATACTGGACAAGAGGAAATACTTGAGTAGCAGAATGGAAATGATCATGAACTAATAGGATAACTCGATCTGTAGGACGAGTAGCTTTTTGGTAAAAGCCGTAGCCGTTATCAGTTGTAGAAATTGAAAATGTAATCCGTTCACCAAGTAAATGAATTGATTCAGGAGTGGGCTTAGCAGTATGAGTCAAATGAAAGAGTTCGCGATAAATTTGATAGCTAATAACCCAGGTCAAAAATAAAAAAATAATAAAAAGCAATATGAAACCGTTCATAAAGATGCTCCTTTCTTTATGTAAGATTGACAAACGATAAAAAAAAGGTACAATAATTATTAACAAATGTCAATTTAAAATGAGGAATTTAACATGGTAAAACTATTAGGTATTTTGCTAATTATTATTTGCGTACTCATTATTCGCAAAAGATATTGTTATTGGCGGAAGGCAAAATTTATGGCGGAAATGAATACAATTCTAACAATCGATGCTTGCCGATACTTAAATAAAAATGATATGATTCATGCTTTTGAAACTACTACTGAAAAATATCAAGTAGAAAAATATCAGATTGCATATTATCGTGAAGTTATTGAAAATTTTGCGAAAGAATATGAAAAACAAGCACGTAGCTATGATGCCGAACAAAAATATGCTGATTTAGCGAAGCTTCATGAAATTTTTCAAATAGATATTGATAACCAATATCAACAGCGGGTTTTTGCCACACTGTTTATGAAAATTCGTAATAACTAATTAATTCCCAAAAAATCAGAAGGAGAAACTCGCATGGCAACAATTAATGACGTCGCAAAACACGCAAAAGTATCGAAAATGACAGTTTCACGTGTAATTAACCACCCAGAACAAGTAACAGAAGATTTGCGTCAACGTGTGCATTATTCAATGAAAGAATTGAATTATAAACCAAACTATGCGGCGAGAGCAATCGCATCAAGTAAAACTGGAATCATTCAATTTGTTGTAAAAGAAAAAATTGATACAACTGATCCATACTTTATTCAATTATTAGCTGGAATTAGTGAAGGACTCAGTGAAAAGTATTATTCATTATTAATGCTAACACAAGATAGTAATTACCGTGGTCGTTGTGATGGGATTATTTACACGGGAATGACAGCCCAAGATTTAGAAGAACTTGATTTAGATACACCATGCATCATTTTTGGCGAAAATGAACAGGGCTTTGACTTTGTAGATGTGAATAATGAAGCAGGTACAAAACTTTCGACACAATATTTGATTAACCAAGGGTATGAAAATATCGCGATGTTTACAATGGACTGGGATGTACGATTTGCACAACAACGTAAAAGCGGTTATCTCCAAACAATGATTCATAATAAATTAGAACCACAAATTTTCGGAATCGATAATGATACTGAAAAAGCAAAATTTGAAGCAATGGAATTATTAAAAGCCAATCATTTTCAAGCGATTGTTTGTGGAAGTGATGCTATTGCAGTTGGCGTAACGCGAGCAGCACGAAAGCTCGGTATAAAGATTCCAGAACAATTAGCTGTCATTGGTTTTGATGGTGTGTTCTTAGATCAAATTGCAAACCCGAAAATTACTACAATTAAACAACCAATTCATGAAATGGGTCGAACATTAGCGACAGAATTGATAGAAAAAATCGAGAAAAAGCGGACAACAGCTTTAAAACGTTATTTCGAGCCAGAACTTATACTTAGAGAAACAACTCAAAAAAAGAACCTTTAGAAAAACTGTATTTTGTAGGAAAATAAAATAAAATTATCAGAAAGCGCTTGCGCCAAGTGGAGTTAAATGATATATTGATAACGGTATCATAAGAGCCCAAGCTTATGATATCAAGAAAATAAAAGCTCCTTTTCTTTTATTTTTCATCTTCCTCATCTTAGACCCGACAGGGTCTATTTTTTTTTGAAAAAAGATTGTAATTTAGAAGCGAATAATTTAAAATAAAAGGGCAGTTCATAATTGTAAAAATAAGAATAAAAGCGTTGAAAAGAAGAGTAAGTACTTGTTAAGTTTAATGAAGCGAGCTAGGGAGGGTGAAAGCCTAGTTTAAACAGAGTATTGAAGAACAGCTTGGAGCTATCCATAGGAACAGAGTCTGTCTCTTAGTAGTATGTATCGAGTCATTCCCGTTAAAGAATGATGAGTTGATTTTTGGTGAACAAAAATAAATAGGGTGGTACCGCGGTTTTTCGTCCCTAGCTCAAGGCTTTTTTTTTGGCTTTTTTTGCAAAAAAATGAAACGGATATACCATATTAGGAGGTAAAAAGGATGGAAACAGTAGCAATTCGAAAATTATATCGACAAACAGAAAGTTTTATCGGTCAGACGGTTAAAGTATCAGGTTGGATTCGCACAAATCGTGATCAAAAGGAATTCGGGTTTATCATGTTAAATGATGGAACGTTTTTCCAAGGAGTACAAGTCGTGTATACGAACGAACTCCATAACTTTGAGAGCATTGCTAAATTTGGGGTGTCAACAGCAGTAACAGTGATTGCCGAAGTAGTCGCAACACCAAATGCCAAACAAGCGTTTGAATTAAAAGCACAAGAAGTTAGTCTCGAAGGAGAGTGCCCGAGTGAATATCCACTGCAACCGAAGCGGCATTCAATGGAATACTTACGGACAATTGCGCATTTACGCCCGAGAACAAATCTTTTTAGTGCGGTTTTCCGTGTACGGTCATTAACTTCATATGCAATTCACAAATTTTTCCAAGACCGCCACTTTGTGTATGCCCATACACCAATTATTACTGGAAGTGATGCTGAGGGTGCTGGGGAAATGTTTTCTGTTACAACGATTAATCCATCGATGCCACCAATGGTTGATGGACATGTTGATTATAAAGAAGACTTTTTTGGAAAACACACAAATTTGACAGTGTCAGGACAATTGGAAGCAGAAGCATTTGCTTTAGCATTTCGAGATGTGTATACATTTGGACCAACATTCCGTGCTGAAAACTCGAATACAACACGACATGCAGCAGAGTTTTGGATGATTGAACCGGAGATCGCATTTGCTGATTTAAATGATGATATGGATTTAGCAGAAGCAATGGTGAAGTACGTCATTCAATATGTACTTGAACATGCACCGGAAGAAATTGAATTTTTCAATCAATTTGTTGAAAAAGGTTTGAAAACACGGCTAGAAACTTTAGTTACAGCAGATTTTCACCGCGTGTCATACACGGACGCAATTAAAATTTTAGAACAAGCAAAGAAAAAATTTGAGAATCCCGTTTCTTGGGGAATCGATTTATCAACAGAACACGAACGTTACTTAACAGATGAAGTATATAAAGCACCGGTCTTTGTTACTGATTATCCAAAAGAGATTAAATCATTTTATATGCGTTTAAATGATGATCAAAAGACGGTTGCTGCAATGGATATGTTAGTACCAGGAATTGGAGAATTAATTGGTGGAAGTCAACGTGAAGAACGTCTCGACGTGTTAGAAGCAAGAATGGACGAGATTGGTGTGCCAAAAGAGGAGTTATGGTGGTATCTAGATTTACGTCGTTTTGGTGGTGTAAAACATGCTGGGTTCGGACTTGGATTTGAACGAATGGTGATGTATTTAACTGGTGTTGAAAACATTCGCGATGTCATTCCGTTTCCACGTACGCCAAAAAATGCAGAATTTTAATAACAATATGAAGATAGTTCTGAAAAGAACTATCTTTTTTTTGAATAAAAAAGTAAAAAAACGCTCGGAAGACAATAATTTTACAACACACCCGAAAGCGTTGTTTTTTGGAAAAGCAAAAAAAACAAAAAAAGCAAAAAAAGTAACGAAAAAGTGTTGACGGAAGTGG
>JTLC01000014.1 GCA_000798955.1 Firmicutes bacterium ZOR0006
CATTCAAAATCGAACTTAATAACATTGTATAATCAATCAAATAAATGGTATTGGAAAATAGTGCAATTTGTTATTCCAATTTAGGTATTTACTTTGTTCATTATAACCTCTCCTTAAAGGTTATAATGAATTCATTTCAACAATTCATTATAACCTTTTATTTTTCGTTTGGTTGATAATGAAGTTTATCAATTACAAAAATTGAGTAAAAACCCATTAGAAAACCTCCTTAAATTCTTTCATCGCTTTTCGAATTCCTGTCATTGGTGCAGGATTAAAATCCATTTCTTCATAAAGCCACTTTTCTAAAATCTTATAGTTCAGTCCGTTTATCGAATCTGCTTTAAGCTCTTATCACTAATTTCATAAATTACATCAGTCACATTTTCGAGTAAGCGTTTGTCATGGGTGATAAACACTATAGTTCCGGCATACTCCTTCATTAGTATTTCCAAAGCCTCTAAGCTTGGTATGTCAAGGAAGTTGCTGGGTTCATCCATTAGTAGGATGTTATATCTACCCATAAGCATTTTAGCTAGCAACAATTTTATAATTTCTCCACCGCTTAAAACAGATAAGCTTTTTCCAATATCGTTCTGTTTGAACCCCATAGATGCTAGCACTGAACGAATTTCTGATATATTGTAATCACAATCCTCCTGCATAAACTCCATGACATTCTGATTACTGTTGTACTTGTAACCATTTTGTGCAAAGTATCCTATTTTGGCCTTACGTGAAATAGTAATTCCATCTTCATGATTTAAGATCATTTGGATTAAGGTTGTTTTTCCTGTTCCATTACCTCCAGTTAGCGCTACTTTTGCTCCTAGAGGAATTTGAAAAGATGCATTTTCAAACAGTGCCTTATCCCCAAATACTTTATTAATTTCCGTACCGACTATAGGGTATGGATTATGAAGCTCCAATGCTTTACTTTGCCTGAAACGAATTCTGCGAATGTCTTCCGGAGTTTCTACATTCCCTAAGGCTGCAATCCTGTGCTCTAGGGATTTAGCGGCATTATGCAACTTTTTCCCCTTACTTCCTATTGATTTTTGATGAGCTAAACGCCCTCCGCCTTCAGTACTTTTTTTCTTTGAAGCACCTTTTGCCTTCTGTTCTATTTTACGAGCCTGTTTTCGCTTTTCCTCCGCAGCCCTTTCCAATCGGGCACGTTCCGCAATAAATTGTTCGTATTGTGCAGCTTGGCTCTTGCGTTCTTCCTCTTTCTGACGAAGATAATCAGAATAGTTTCCCCAATACTCAGTGATTTTGCCATCTTTCAGTTCCCATATTTTATCTACTGTTTCATCAAGAAAATAGCGGTCATGGCTAATAACTAACAGTGCACCTGTAAAATATTTTAGCTGTCCTATTAGAAAATCAATTCCTTCACGATCTAAATGGCTCGTAGGTTCATCCGCTAAAATACCATGAACCTGTGCCGATAAGGCCTGTGCTATTTTAAGCCTTGTTTCTTCACCACCGCTCATGGTCTGTATATTTAATTGCTCAACACCTAGCTTGCCTACAAGTGCAAAATCTTTTTCATCCTGCAGAGTTACTTCGTCCAACTGGGGAATATAGGCAAGTTCACCCAGACGATTCATTTTACATCCTGGGGAAATTAATTCTCCTAAAAGTACCTTGAGTAAAGTGCTTTTTCCTGCACCATTTGCTCCTACTAAACCAATACGGTCATAATCATATACTTCTAATTCATTTATTTCTAAAACATCGCGTCCTTTGAATTCCACACGAATGTCTTTTGCTTTTAATATCAATTCCATAACATTTCCTCCTGTCTATAATCGCATGCTTTCATTTGCTTGTACGCAGGGAAAACCCTGCGATTTTAGCAGGAAGAATTACATGAAAATAAGATACATAAATATCCCTCCAATATTGTTTATTTTAAATCTAATTTTCTAACCTCAGTTATCATTGGGCAAACTATAGCAATGCCAATAATTAAAATACCTGATAGTAAAAACCAATGATTTACACCGATTTTATCAGCAAAGAATCCAGAAAGAATTAACCCAATTGGCATAGCAAGTGACATGATACTTCCGGTCAAAGAAAATACACGTCCTAAATATTCAGGCTTAATTTTCTCCTGAAAAAGAGCTGTTTGCACACCGCTATAAAATGGCACCGAAAGCCCCATTATTGCACAGCAAACTACAAATATTACAAATCCATTTGGAGGAAGTATTCCCGAAACGGCTACACTGGCCCCCATTATAAAAAATGAACTAGTTATTAGTAATACACGCTTTTCGAAGCTCCCTAATCTTCCTAACAATAAGCCTCCTGCTAGCATTCCAAAGGCAAAGGAAATTTCCGTAATAGAAATATGCACAGGTGTTCCATTAAAGTATTCCATGCTTATTAAAGGAAATAGTGCATTAATTGGCATATAAACAAAAGTATATAGTGTTCCTAAGAGTAATAAGGCAAACAATCCTTTGTTTTGTCTCAGAACGACAATTCCTTCTTTCATTTCTCTTATGAAATTTGGTTCCAAACTTTGCACTTGATTACCCAGCTTAGGTATACGTACAATTGCTACCGTAATAGATGCAATCACAGCACCCAATACGTCGATGGCAATAATAGCATTTAAATCCCAAACGGAGTATAAGAGTGCTGCAACTGCCGGACTAACAATATAGCTTATAGACTGCAAAGACTGACTATAGCCTGCGCATTTCGTTAGCTGTTCTTCTGGTACTAAAAGTGGTGTAACCGCATTGAGCGCTGGGGTATGAAAAGCTGTTCCAATGCTACGGATAAACAATACTATCATAACCATCCAGACAGGTAGCTCCATATAGAATGCAACAATAGCAAGCACTGCACCAGCTGCTGCGATAATTAAATCGGCACCAATCATTATCTTCTTCCTATCATGACGATCCACTAGCACACCAATGGCAGGCCCCAAAATCGCATAGGGTAAAAAACCTACTAATGAAGCCATAGACAAGACCATCGCAGATCCTGTTTTTTCTGTAAGGTAAAAAATAATCGCCATTTGCAGGATGGCACTAGTGATTAATGATACTGCTTGCCCTGCCCATATTGCATAAAATTTTCGTTTCCAATTGTTGTATTTTTCCATTTATATTATCTCCTGCATATTATTTTGCTTGAATTTCTATTTTGAATAGCATTCTAGGCAATAAAAAATGCAGGCCAAACCCCACAATGTGGCTTTTGGTCTGCATACATACAATTTGGAAACATTCATATTAAAGACATAGTTAAATAAAGGTATAGTTAAATAACCAATATCCTCACCGTAACTAATGAATGCTCAATATCGTATAAATAAGCACAACAAAAAAGCCTATCATCGGGGATAGATTCTGCTTTTTTTATTGCCAGCTTATCTTAAACGCATTGAGGCTGTCATAGTTTCGGTTCCTCCTACATCTTTATTTATATCAATTTATAGAATAACACAACAAGATGATATGTTCAATATAAAAATTATGGAATGAGTCTCATACTTCCAATTCGATGCCAGATTTAAAGGTTATGATAAAGTGGTCTTCATAGACTGTAACGCTCTGGATTATCTTTCTCACAAGCTTATCGTCGTACTCTAAGGTACGGAATTTATTATTGCGGATAAATTCAATCAACTCACCGATTCGCTCGTTCTCGCCACTGAGAGAGGCATCTTCTACTAAAAAGGTCTGGCGCTTATCTCGCAGCTCATCAATTTCATCTGCTAGATATTCATAGTCTTGACCCTTGTTCGCCAGCTTGATGAGTTCTTTTTGCTTTTCCTCCAGTAAGTTGTTAATCTCTGAAATTTGGTATTCTGTCGTTTCACCAATCACAGCATGAATATTTTCTTCCAGTGTTTTTATCATATTGTTCCCACCTGCAAGTAGCTTATTAATCGCAGTCATTACTGCACCATAAAGTTTATCTTCTTTTACGGTTCGGTTCTTACAGACTTCAGGACCCTGCTCGATTCTAGTCACGCATCGCCAGACAAATTCTTTTCTGCCGTGAATATTCCAATATGTTCTCCTATAAATATCGCCACAATCTCCACAGAAGGTGATGGCACTTAAAGCGTACTTACTGCTATAAGTTCGTTTGCTCTTACCTTCTCCTGTGTAGATATTGCTTCTTCGATGAATTTCCTCCTGAACCTGCAAGAATAGTTCTTTTGGAATAATCGCTTCATGGCTATTTTCAACATAATACTGGGGAAGATGACCTTCGTTCTTCACTCGTTTCTTGGTCAGAAAATCTACTGTGACTGTCTTTTGAAGAAGGGCATCTCCGATGTATTTTTCGTTTTGAAGGATCTTCTTAACTGATTCCGGTCGCCATCTTGGTTTTCCTGCTGCTGTTAAAATACCATCCTTTTCAAGACCCCGACCAATGCCCACTAGACTCTGACCTTCAAGGTATTCTCGGTAGATGCGTTTGATAATCTCAGCTTCTTCGGGGACAATGATTAAATTTCCATCTTCATCTTTGCTGTAGCCCATAAACCGTTTATGGTTGACCTGTACCTTTCCTTGTTGATATCGGTACTGTAGTCCAAGCTTAACGTTTTGTGAAAGGCTCTGGCTTTCCTGCTGTGCCAAAGATGCCATAATAGTCAGCAAAACCTCACCCTTGGCATCCATTGTGTTTATGTTCTCTTTTTCAAAATAGACAGATATGTTTTTATCCTTGAGCTGTCTAATGTATTGAAGGCAGTCTAGGGTGTTACGTGCAAATCGGCTGATTGATTTTGTAATAACCATGTCGATGTTACCATCCATACACTCTGCAATCATACGATTAAATTCGTCACGCTTTTTAGTGTTTGTACCGGAGATACCATCATCTGCAAAGATGCCAGCAAACTCCCATTCATTATTTTTCTTTATAAACTCTGTATAGTGTGCGACCTGAACTTCATAGCTAGAATTTTGTTCTTCTGTTTCTGTAGAAACACGGCAATAGGCAGCAACACGAAGTTTCTTTATCTTTTCTTTTGCGGCTGTACTTCCTACCCTTTTACGAGCAGGAATAACCATTATATTTTTCTCTGTCACTTTATTCCTCGCTTTCTATCAGACTGTATAAGTATTCTACTCGTTCAAAAGGATCCACTGGCATCTTATTATCTGCCTTTTTCATTTTGAATCGTTCTTTGGGTGGAGGAGAGGTGAAAGCAGCAAGCTCTACCACTCGTCCTAAATCCTTTGCACGTTTGTCTCTAACTTCTTCAGCTTTATCAAATATCTCTTTATCAATGATTGCTGGATACGTATCATTTCCGAGGTAGTTGACGTTTTTCAAAATGCGCCCCATCACAGAATGTGTCTTTTCAATACCTGCCTGTTCGCCAGCCACTGTAAGGGATAGTCCTGATATGTATTTCTCAAAGAATACCTTTACTTGACCTGCTGCCTTTTCATCGACAGTAACCACTCCATCTTGAATTTTGTATCCATATGGAATATATGCCATTTATCTCACCACCTTTTCTTTCAGGGAAAGACCGCATTTCAAATTGAATGTCAGCTCATCCCTGGAATTTACAATGATGTTCACTACAAATTCTTCAAATAATTCTTCCGTGTAGTCACCATTAAAATTATCTGCTGACACGTAATCAATGAGGTCCTTTATATCGTTTGCTCGCAAAACCCCACTTGTGGAATTTGATACAAGGTTTGTTTTTTCGGTTGAAAGATTTTTCATCTCACTATCTAAAACATTTCGTTCCTGATTAAAAAGAGCAGGCTCCAGGAAACCTTTGGCCATCAGTGTAATAAGGGTGTTGCGTTCTTCCATGAGTTGCTCCATTCGCTTATCAATAGCATCCATTCTTTCACGGTCGCTTTCTTCATCAATTTGGCTAATTGATTTGAAAAGTGGTTCTAAGATTAGCTTATGACTGAAAGCAAGCTTGTTCATCATGGTGGTAAATGTGGCTTTTATTTCTCCATCTCGCAAGAACAACATGGAACAGCTCTCTTTGTCTTCAATATGACCGATACAACTCCAAGCAATGTAACTCCTACCAGCTGAGTAGTTTGTCTTTCTCCTAAAATTGCGACCACATTCTCCACAGACGATTTTGCCACTTAGAGCATATCGGTTAAGATAAACGTTCTTTTTCACACCCTTACACTTCATCTTGGCTCTTTCATCAATGAGATCTTGTGTCTTAGCAAAGTCTTCTCTACTAATAATTGCTTCATGATTGTCCTTGTAATAGTACTGGTCTTTTTCGCCTGTATTTGGATGGCGATTGTAGTTACTATCTGTGTAAGTCTTTTGTAGTAGGACATCGCCCATATATTTTTCGTTTCGAAGCATGTCTATCACCGTGCCTGCACTCCAGTGATTACCTCGTCTTGCAGGGATTTTGTCTTTGTTCAAACCTCTTGCTATAGTACCTCCACCTTTCCCTGAAAGGCACTCTGCAAAAATACGTTTGATGATTTCTGCTTCTTCTGGGACGATTACCATTTCACCATCTATATTGGTATATCCATAGGGTGGAGTACCTACATAACTGCCGTTTTGAAATCTCTTTTGAATGGACCATGTTGAGTTTTGTGAAATAGATGCAGACTCTTCTGCAGCAAATCCAGAAAGGATAGAAAGCATCAGCTCACTTTCCATATCACCCGTATTTAGATTCTCTTTTTCAAAATAAATGTAAACACCGATATCAATCAGCTTTCTTACTAACTCTAGGCAATCTACTGTATTACGAGCAAAGCGGCTGATTGATTTGGTGATAATAAAATCTATCCGACCTTGCTTACAATCTCGTATCATGCGGAGCAGTTCAGTCCGTTTCTCCATCTTGGTGCCGGAGATCCCTTCGTCATAATAAAGACCAGCAAACTCCCATTCAGGATTAGACTTAATATAGCGCTCATAGTGTTCACGCTGTGCTTTAAGGCTTTCAAGTTGTTCATCACTATCGGTTGAGACTCTAGCATAGGCGGCAACCCTAAGTTTCGTAGTAGGTAGTTGTCCCTGGGTCAGTTCATCTATTTTTGTTATCTTTTTCATCATCTCACCTCGCTTTCGCCCATTACATACATCACTCTAAAAGCTATTAATAGCAAGCTTTTTAGGACATAATCTCGGCTAAACGGGGAGAGAATTTCTGCCTGTTCAAGGCTGATATTTTGTGTAATTCATCCACTGTGATTTTGCCTTCTTTATATAGGTTTGCGACAATGCTCTCGGCTATGTGAAAGTCATATTCCTTTTGTAATTCTTCCTCTGTCATCTGCTCGGTCTTGCCCTTTAAAGGACAGCCGTCTTTTACTTCATAAATGTTCATAGAAAAACACCTCCTACCTAGTAGCCACGGCAGGAGGTGAAATCTGATGATTTCTTTAATCTTTTTGATAAAATTCACATTCATAGCCATCGGCATCAAGGAGCAGCCCTTTTGCCCAAGGTGGCACTTGACTCATCTGTTTACATACTTCAGTAACCGATATTTGAGGATTCGCTTCAATAATTACTTCATCATGGACATGAGCCACAATACGATAAGTACTAAGCATCTTCATTGAATACATTAAAATATCACGGGAGATGCCTTGAACAATATTCTCTACAAACTTAGGACCGTAACTTTCAAGACGCTCCCATTTCTTTGTTCCACCTACTCCTTCATAGGTAACAGACTCACCACCAAACTGATTCTCACCAATTCGAGGTTTTACATAGGCAAGCCTTCTACCAGAGGGAAGAACGATAAAAAGCATGCCACTAAAACAATGAAACTCGATGCCATGGGTTTCTTGTGACTTATTTTCTTTCACGCATTGTTTAGCCGCCCGATCTACATCCCACCAGAACTGTGTGATGTTTGGATTAGACATTCTCCAGGCATTCACAAGCGGTTTTAATTCTTCCTCTTCAAGCCCCATCTCTAATGCTCCCATGGCTTTTAGCGCACCAACAGAACCACCATATCCAAGTGCCAATTCAGCGATTTTACCCTTCTGTCTCAAGTGACCGTTCACACCATGTTTTTCAACGGGAACTTTAAACATCTGAGAGGCAGATGCGCAGTAGATATCACCACCACTGGCAAATACCTTTGTTCGCCATGCTTCGCCTGCAAGCCATGAAAGCACACGAGCCTCAATGGCTGAGAAGTCAGCCACAATAAACTTATGACCAACTCTTGGTACAAAGGCTGTACGAATCAGTTGTGAGAGGGTATCTGGTATATCTTCATAGAGCAGTTCTAGTGTTTCAACATCACCATTTCTGACGATGTTTCGTGCCTCTTTTAAGTCTGGCATATGGTTTTGAGGGAGGTTTTGCAATTGCACAAGCCTTCCGGCAAAGCGTCCAGTTCTGTTAGCACCATAAAACTGAAACATACCTCTAGCTCTTGAATCACTACAAACCGCATTTTCCATTGCTGTATATTTCTTTACCGAGGATTTTGCCAGTTGCTGACGAAGTGAAAGAACTTCATTTAGTTCACCATCGGTTTCCTTAAGTTTCTCAGCGACAGCTTTTTTACCGAGAGTCTCCATCTCTAGACCGTTTTCAGAAAGCCAGCCTTTCATCTGTTGTACAGAGTTTGGGTTATCGAGATTTGTTATCTGCTGCATGGCAGTTAGTAGTTTTTCATGAGATATGTCATCCATGGCAATGGCCTGTTTAACAAAATCCATATCCACCTTTATACCTCGATCGTTGATTTCTTGGTCGAGATGATACTCCTCCCAGATGTCCTCTGGCACTGGAAACTTAATCAATCTTTGTTGTATCTGTATTTCTGCCTCCACATCACGCTTGTTATATGCTTTGAACTTTTGCCACTTATCTATTTCATCAGTTGGTAAGTTACGGGTTCTACCACCATTTGCTTTCGTTGGTGTACATGGAAGACAAAAATATCGTATCAGGTCTTTACCCTCCGTTAGCTTCTGTTTCTCAAGTCCTAGCACTGCACCCACACCTTCTAAAGAAAGAGGAAGCCCCATATAGGCAGACCAAACCATGGAGCATTTCCATGAGGAAGGATTTAGATAGGTTCCTGTGGTGTAGCCAAGATAACGTGAAAGGCATATTCGCTCAAACTGAGCATTAAATGCCCACTTCGTAATGGTTTCATCGGTTAAGGCATCTAGGATTTCTTTTGGAATCTTTTCTCCATCCATCAAATCAATGACTTTAACTTCACCACCATCAACCGTATAACCAAACAGCATCACCTCAAAATCATCTGCTTCTACGTAACGATAAACACCACTCTTTTGTAGGTTGGTAGATGAATAGGTTTCAATGTCAATTTCTAAGTTTTTCATAGTTGTCTCCTTCCTAAATGAAAAAAGGTGGCAGAGGGAAGACCTCCACCACCGTCAAGTTTATTGTTCCTTTTAGGCAAGGAAATCATCATCAACAAGAGTCGTAAAATCATCTACTGCAGAAGACTTACCACCTAGAGGTTCTCCGTCTCTAATTTTTTGAATGTTACCAAGACCACAAGCTACACCTTTATTACCATTTGAGTTGAAGGCATAGAAGTTGAGTGAAACTCTGCCATAACAACCGCTGTACACCTCACTGCGATCCAGTATCGGCTTAACACTTTTGTCTACAATCTGTGGTGCTGTCTTGCTATTCGCATTGATGAAGTAATGGCCTTTATAAGCCTCATCATCACGCTCTACATCACCATCACGCAGCGGTAGTTTAATGGCTGCCTTGTTTGGTTTCTTACCACCAAACTTTGCGATACCTTCCTCAATGGCAGCATCAACCGCTGCATGGATGGCATTAATGGTTTCCTTATCATCCTTTGGAATAAGTACGGATACGCTGTATTTTTCTGCACCACCATTGATGGATACTGGCTCCCAGCCGTGGAAGTAAGAAAATCTTGAGTTTACACCTGTGATAACTTTTGTTTTGTTTTGTATATTTGCCATAATATTTAATCCTCCATAATTTCGTTAAATTCGTTTTTAGCATCTGCTACGTTCATAGCCGGTCTTTTATCTGAGTTTGGAACAAGAGTCGGCTTACCCGGTGGTTTGTAAATGAGGTCACCGAGGATTTCCTCAAATTTGGATTTACCCATCAGTTTTTGCATCTCTGTCAGTGGAATAAGGCTCTTTCTGTAAATGTCCTTATATCCACCTGCCACGGCTTTTTCTGCAATGGCTCCTTCATCTTTGTACTTGCGAACCGAGCGGCCTTCCACAACTTTAAAACCGTTCCACTCTTTACCGTGATTGACTGCTGCATCAGTGGCATAGGCTGTTATTTCATTCGCCCACTTGGTAAGGTCGGGAAGAAAAAGTAAGATTTCTTCTATCTCAGCATCCGTCAGCAAAGGTGGCATCTTGAATTCTTTCTCTGCAAGTTTCAGTTTTACTTCGGCTCTAGCCCGACACCTATTTGCCGCTTTACAGAACGTACACCATGGACCGGGGATGTATTCGCCCTCACCGTTGAAGGCTTTGACAGCCCTTGGCTTTAGTTCCTCTTCCGCCCAGCCTTTTAGTTCTTCCACCGGTATTGTCCAGGTGCTGACATTCTCTCTTCTAGGCTGAAAGATCGTCATGGACACTTCTTTAATGTCGTACAGGTGATCATAGATTCCAAGTGCTCCTAGGGCATACAGTTTCATCTGTGGATTGTCCACTGCATCAACTAGCACACCCAGTCCATATTTAAAGTCTACGATGTGAAGTCTGTCATCTGAAATGATTACACAGTCTCCTGTCCCAAAACCATCTGGAACATAACAAGAGAAGTCAAGACGTTGTTCAATAAGAACGATAGGATCTGTGCAAGACTTTCTTGCAAGTTCCACCTGCTCCATAACAAAGTCCACGTAAGCATCTGTACATTCCTCCATCTCATCAGAGTTATACTCAGAGATAGGTCGCTGACTTCTCATATGAAGTGCCTTTTTTAGTTTGTGTTCACACAGGTCATGAGCCGCTGTGCCTTCTTTTGCTGCCTCACCACTTTGGTCTTCAAACTCCAGTTCAAGTCTTGCAGAGGGTAGGCAGTTAAGCCACCTGTGGGATGAGGATGCAGATAATATTGCATGATTACCCATTTCCAAGACCCTCCGCATCTTTCAAGATGTCAGAATAATACGCCTTATCAACAGCACTTAACTTGTCTGCACCATACTTCTGAATGAGTCCTCGTACTTCGGCAGTAAACCCAATCTGGCTCTTTTCAGCAAGTACCATACGCACTTTTTCAAGTGGGATATCCGGCTCTTTTACTGGTTCTTGTTCAGTTGCAGCTTTTACACTTGGAGCAGGATCTCCTTCTGTCATCGCATCGCAAACTGCCTGTATGCTGTCAGCAAGACTTCGCATATCATTGACCACTTCAAGCAGTAATTTTATTTTGCTCAAGGTCAGTTCCTCCTTTCGTCATTTCACAGATAGATAGTTCCTCGATGCTATCTCCAGGGATCACAATCGTTACACTCTGTTTACTCCCTAAAAGAAAGCGAAGAATTCGTTCCCTTACGGACACATTACGGTAGGTAACAAGTCCGCCTGGATGTAGAATATAAATTGGACCAAAGGTAAAAGACAGTATGGTATAATTTAAATACCAAAACCCGGAGGAACTAAAATG
>JTLC01000015.1 GCA_000798955.1 Firmicutes bacterium ZOR0006
GCCTTTGGATTTCAAAACTTAGCACGTACTGAGAAGTTGATGATTATGCGAACTTCTTCCGCCCACTAAATTGACAAAGAACCAAATGATTCAAGGCTTTTTGATTATGTTTTCAGTCGCTTTAGTCGTGGCTGTGATTACAACGTAAGCTAGGCGATAAACCCAATAATTTGGTTTGAAATGCATAAGGATTGATTTCTGTATGGAACAGGAGTCAGTCCTTTTCATTTTACCAAAATACATTTGGGATTCTAATATGCAAGCGCTATATTGACTCAACCCTGTTTTTTGAATGTAGCTACAATTTGAGGCTTGTATGTTTACGAAGATAGCGTATAATAAAAGCAAAATTTTCGTTTCTTTTGGCTAGCCTTGTGAAAAAGGACGGAAAACTTCTGAAAGTGGTGATGATGATGTTGAGAAAAAGCGTGTGGATTTTGTTTGGTGTGGTGCTGATATTGTTGCTTATTGGTGGTTTGCAGATTGTCATACCGACATGGATGATCGCGATTGCTGTTGCAGGCTTCTTGCTCGTGATTGCTCTATTTGCGTGGTGGGAACAAAATCTGCTTGTCTTAGGATTTATCACGTGGTATTTTCTGACGGCAACACTCACAAGTTACACCTTTAATTATACCTTTATGAATACTTGTAAAGTTGCAACCGATTGCTTCACGTACACTATCGCGGGTCCAACTTGGACGTCTGAACTGTTTGGCTGGTTTTATCCATTTTTAGGTGAAAGTAATTTTTTGATTATTACGACGGTTGCAACAGTTGGTCTCGTCTTTCTTTGGGGATTTTTGCTCTGGAAACGTTCGCAGCAAAAAATTGGTCATCGTGTCATTGCTACAGCGACTCGGAGAAAAGAATGGCTCTTATTCGGTAGCTTTATTGCTTCACTCGTCTTGATGTATCCGATTATTATTATTAATTATCTCTTGCCAGGAGCAGGTGGCCAAAGTGATGCCTATGTGAGTTGGATTACAGTTGGGCTGTTTGGAGTGCTAAACTTCTGCCAATTTGGTTTGTTTTTCTGGTTACTTTCAGTAAGCTGGCAGGCACGTGATTGGCGATTTTTGACACTCGTATTGACTTGGGTTGGCGTTATGCTCTTTCTGTTGACAACAACGGCAGCACTCGTTGTGAATCCAAATAATCCATTGATGAATTTTGGTGCAACTGTATTCAGCTTTTCACAGCTGATTGCCGGAGCCCCAATCAGTGGTATTAGTATGGCTTTGGGTAAGGCGGAAATTATCGCTAGTAATAGTGGTGCAACGTTAGCCCTTATCCCTTATAGCGTCTTTTTCCTCATTACTTTTTTAACGAGAGAAAAAATTAGAAACTATTTTATCAATAAATAATATTAAAAAACCAGCCATTGATCAGGAAATGGCTGGTTTTTTATAGTTCTTATTCAAATAATGTGTACTGTTTACGAAATTTGGCAGGGGTCAACCCTTTTAATGCTTTAAATTTTTTGCTGAAATAGCTTTGATCATCAAACCCAACTTGTAAACTAATTGCCAGGACTGATAAATCAGTGTTGACGAGAAGGTTGGCGGCTTGCTCGATTCGGAGTTGATGCAAATACTCAATTGCTGTTAAACCGGTGTGCTGCTTAAAAAAACGACAAAAATATTCTGGTGAGACATTAATTAAAGCTGCGAGTTCAGCAATCGTGACTTTCGTGTGAGTATGTTGCTGTAAGTAGTCAATTGTTGTTTTGAGCATGTGCACTTTTTCGTGCTTGATTTGCTTATCCGAATGGTGATTCCGGACAAACTGTTGTTCTAACAATAAAATTGAAACAACTTTAAGAAGGTTGGCTTTGACACTTAATTCCCAACCAAAGCGTTGCTCATGGAAGTTATGGAAAATTGCATCAAGTTCTTCACAACATTGACGCCCCCAGTCAGTCGTACGGGTAATTTTATGTGGAAAAAAAAGCTCTTTCTTTAAAAGCGGATCTAAAAATTGATTTTGTGAAAAATCATACAGAAAGCTATTTAAGAGTTTAAAATCGAAAATAAGCGCATGATGGGTTGAACGCCCCTGAGCAAGGGCTCTAGCTGAGTGGAGAAAAGCTTGATTGACAATGACATATTCGCCTTCATGAACGGGAAATGTTTCATTTTCAATGGTCATTTCAAAGCTTCCTTCTTGGCAACCAAGGATTTCAATCTTTTCGTGCCAGTGTGTGTATAAAAAAACTTGCTCATTGAGTGGCTGATTGAGATAAAATTGGACAGGTAAAAAAGCAGTACCGTGAGGCACAATTTCTTGGAGTTGTTGATTAACAAATTGCTGTTCGTGTTGCATGAAAGTTCCTCCATATCAAAATTATCATAAAAGTGGTGAAAATATGCCAAGAAATATGAATTTATTACTAGTATAATCATAAATGTAAGAAAAATAAAGACTTTAATTGGAATAACGGAGGAAAAGAAAATGAAAAAAAAATGGTGGCATGAATCAGTCGTTTATCAAATTTATCCACGCAGTTTTGCTGATAGCAATAATGATGGGATTGGGGACTTACCGGGAATTATTAGTAAATTAGATTACTTACAAACATTAGGAATTGATGTCATCTGGTTGAGTCCGGTTTATAAATCACCAAATGATGATAACGGCTATGATATCAGTGATTATCAAGATATTATGGATGAATTTGGGACAATGGCCGATATGGACCGTTTATTGGCTGAAGCGAAAAAACGGAATATTAAAATTGTGATGGATCTTGTGGTTAACCACACATCAGACGAACACAACTGGTTTATTGAAGCCCGCAAAGGCAAAGAGAATGAATACCGCGATTACTATGTTTGGCGCGATCCAGCAGCAGATGGTGGGGCTCCAAATGATTTAGGTTCAACATTTAGTGGACCGGCATGGCAATATGATGAAGCATCAGGACAATATTTTTTACATATTTTCAGTAAACGTCAACCGGATTTAAACTGGGAAAACCCAAAAGTACGTGAAGAAGTTTGGAATCTAATCAACTTCTGGCTTGAAAAAGGGATTGGTGGCTTCCGTATGGATGTGATTGATTTAATCGGGAAAATTCCAGATGAGAAAATTACCGGGAATGGTCCAAAACTTCATGAATATTTACAAGAAATGAATCAAAAATCGTTCGGAAATTATGATGTTTTAACTGTCGGGGAAACATGGGGAGCAACACCAGAAATCGCGAAGTTATATTCAAATCCAGAACGCAATGAGTTAAGTATGGTGTTCCAATTTGAACATATTAGTTTAGATGAACAACCAGGAAAAGCGAAATGGGATTTACGTCCATTACAATTAACGGAGTTGAAAACGGTCTTTAACAAGTGGCAAACAGAGCTTGATGGCCAAGGTTGGAATAGTTTATTCTGGAACAACCATGATTTACCACGCATCGTTTCGCGTTGGGGGAATGACAAAGAGTACCGTGTTGAAAGTGCGAAAATGTTAGCAACATTATTACACGGGATGCAAGGAACACCATATATTTACCAAGGTGAAGAGATTGGGATGACAAACGTTCGTTTTGCAACGATTGAAGAATATGATGATATTGAAACTAGAAATATGTATAATGAACGGATTGAACAAGGCTATACAAACGAAGAAATCATGAACTCGATTTATGCCAAAGGTCGTGATAATGCCCGTACACCAATGCAATGGTCAAATGCCGCTCATGGTGGGTTTACGGAAGGAACACCATGGTTAACAGTGAATCCGAACTATACCGAGATTAATGTGGATCAAGCATTAGCTGATCCAACTTCAATCTTCTATCACTACCAAAAATTGATTCACCTCCGTAAAGAAAACCCAACGATTATCTACGGAACATTCAAAATGTTAGACTTTGCGAACGAATCAGTCTTCGCCTATGTCCGTGAATATGAAGGGGATACAATTTTAGTAGTCTGCAACTTCACTGGAGAAGCAACAACGTTCAATTTTGAAGCTGCAAGTGAGTATGGGAATGGCGATATTTTACTCGCGAACTACACAACAGCTCCAACATTAGCCTATAATATGGAACTCCGCCCATACGAAGCCGTAATGTATCGTTTAAGTGCTGATCACGGTGTTACCCAAAGTAAAAAAGGTAACATCGAGACGATATGACAAATAAGTGAACAATGGTAGCGTTCTGAGAACGCGGCCACCATTTTTTACGATTTGTCGAGTCTCGAAGTGAGAAGCGCGTTATATCGTTTAAGTGCTGACGGTGATGCTACAACAAAGTAATACGGTAGCATCGGAGTGAATGAAAAATGAGCGAACATTGATAGGTGGCTGAGACACCGCCCATCAATGTTTGTGTTTTTTCGAACTCCGAAACCGGAAGCATGTTATATCGTTTAAGCGTCTGATTGCGATGCCATGAAATGGCAACGGACTGATTTGTCAAAAAAGTGAGTGGGTGTAAAAACAGGGTAGTTTATCACCCAATTACGTTTTGACGAAGTCCGTAGCAAGAAGCGCGTTATAAAGGCGAGTGCTGACACCGATGTCAAAAACTAAGTAGCAAAGTGGTGAAAGTGAACAAAATAAGGGATTTTGCACGGAAAATTTGCAGAATTCTGGCATGACACCATAAATGAAAAGTGATACAGTATGAAGTGTCACGAGTATTCAGAATTAAATATTACGGATACGAGTCTAAGAAGTAGAAGATAATACAAGAAACGAGCAAGAGTAACTTGGGAAGAAACAGTGCTCGTTTGAAAGGACAACACAATGGGAAAGACAGAATTAGAAAAAATGATTGCTGGGGAATTTTATCGCCCAGGCGATGAACAATTATCAGCAATGCGGAGACATGCTCGGAAGATGACACGGGTCTATAATGAAACTGATGTCGAAGAGAGTGATACACGCCAAGCGATTATTAAAGATTTATTTGGCTCAACAACGGAAAATTATTATATTGAACCACCATTTCGCTGTGACTATGGAAGTAATATTCATTGGGGTGACAATAGTTATGCCAACTTCAATTTATTAATCCTTGATATTGCTCCAGTAACAATCGGAAAAAACGTTATGTTTGCTCCAAATGTCACAATTTCATCAGCAACTCACCCAATTATTGCGAGTGAGCGCAACAGTGGTTTAGAATATGGGAAGCCAATTGTAATAGGTGATAATGTATGGGTTGGGGCACAAGTTGTGATTAATCCAGGTGTTACAATTGGTGAAAATACAGTTATTGGTGCTGGCAGTGTTGTGACCAAAGATATTCCAGCCAATGTTGTTGCTGTCGGGAATCCATGTCGTGTTTTACGACCAATCACCGAAGCCGATAAAATGATGTAAGTGCTGACGTCGGTGCCAAAGATTAAGTGCTGATCACGGTGTTATCCAAAGTAAAAAAAGTAACATCGAGACGATATGACAAATAAGTGAACAATGGTAGCGTTCTGAGAACGCGGCCACCATTTTTTACGATTTGTCGAGTCTCGAAGTGAGAGGCACACCGACGAATCAAGTGCTGACGGTGGTGCTACAGCAAAGTTTATAATGAATGAAAAATGAGCGAACATTGTCAGGTTGCTGAGGCACTCCCCATCAATGTTTGCTTTTTTTAAGTTTAAAATCCGGAATCACCCAAGTTTTTAGCGAAACTACTAACATACAATTATTTTTAGGAGAAAGAAAAGATGCTCAAACAACTGCAAGAAGAATTTGAAAAATTACCGGAAGTGGAAGCAATTGTATTAGGCGGGTCGACTGCTACTGGAGTGGCTGACTGTTATTCTGATTATGATATTTATATTTATGTTTCACAGATGCCAGCGCTCACTATTCGTGAACAAATTTTAAAATCTTTGAGCCAAACATACAGCTTAAATAATTTGGACTATGGTGTTGAAGATTTAGGGGTTTTTCTGGATGGCCAACACTATGAATTGATATATGGGACACTTGATAAGTTGGAGCAGCATCTAGTCACTGTTCGAAGTGGACAAGCAGCGCTTGGCTATACGACTGGAGTATGGTGGACGCTGGCAAAATCACAAATTTTGTATGATGCGAATGGGCGATATGCCAAACTTCAAGCAAAATATCGCGAATACCCCCAGTCGTTACAGCAAGCAATTATTGAAAAAAATTTACCAATGTTAACAACAAAATCCGCAAACTTTGTCAATCAGTTGGAAAAAGCAATTCAACGACAAGATATTATCAGTATGAATCATCGGTATAGTGCAATAGTTGCGAGTGTTGCAGATATTTTATTTGCTTTAAATTATCATTTTCATCCTGGAGAGAAACGACTTGGGTGGTGGATTGCTCAACTTGAAATTCAACCCGAACGAACAGCACATCGCTTAGAGGCAATTACTGCTGAATTATACGAGCAACCGGAGCAATCATTGCTAGCATTACGCCGATTCATTTCAGAGCTTGAAGCCTTGTGTCTTAGACAGGATGAATCAAGTAAGGGGTAATGAGCGAGATGAATAGAAAAAACTAAGTAGTCGTTGCAGGAGCGTCAGTACTTTTATCATTGCTAGACTATGCCCAATTACATAGCAATTGTCATAAATAGGTTCACGAAAAATTTTGTATTGAATGGATACGAAAAATAGTATCTGATTTTAGTTAAATAAATCATAAGGAGAATTGTGAAATGGAATTTAATTTACAAACAGGGGAGTGGATTTTTGCCCCAAAACAAGCAACCGTGACACCAACCACGGTTACAATTGTCACAGAACCAGGGACGGATCTCTGGCAGCGAACATACTATGGGTTTCAAAATGACAATGCCCCAGCCTTATTATTTAAGACAACAGCTGATTTTTCTTTTACGGTTAAAACGCATTTTCAAACTCAAGGGCAGTACGATCAATGTGGTCTGATTATTTATCAAAATAGTGAAAACTGGTGTAAAGCATCTAGTGAATATGAAACAGCTGACTTTCAACGGCTTGGAAGTGTCGTGACCAATTATGGATATTCTGATTGGGCAACAAGTGACATTTCAGCTGAAATTCAAGAAATTTGGTATCGTTTGAGTCGACGAGGTCAAGATTTTCAGTTTGAATATTCACTCAATGGTACAAAATTCCAACAAATGCGGATTTTTCATCTATTTGATGCTGAAGAAACAATTCGTTTTGGTGTTTATGCATGCAGTCCAAAGCAATCAAGCTTTAGCGCTACATTTAGTGATTTTCATTTTGGTGCTTGTCTGTGGGAGCAGCATTAATTTTTAAAAATACAGAAATCCTTCGGAAACGAAGGATTTTTTTTCTGGAGACGAGCCCAAAATATCGTAACCTCAGTCAGGGGAATTTAAGGAAATAATGCCGAAAAACAGTGAAAAAAAAGACAAATACGTCTATAAATAAACAGCAAAAAAATTTCATTTCTTGAAAAATACGGAAAAAGCACAGCAGAAGGGATAAAATAATGAGGAATTCATCAAAAAAGTCGAAAAGGAAAACGTCAGCTTTTGGAAAAAATTTCGGTTGAAAAGTCATTGAAAATCGGTATTTACAAAAGGAAAAAAGACAACGTATAATCAGGAATGTAAACGATTTCAATTTGAAAAGGGGAAAGAAATTATGAAAAAAATGAAAAAAATCATGGCAGGATCAACAGCAGCAGCATTAGTACTTGGATTAGCTGCCTGTGGTGGAGCACCAGCAGAAGACACTGATAGCGGTGCCGCTGAAGGTGAATTATCAGGAAAAGTCACAGTTTGGACGGCTTCGTTAGCCGGAGAACCATTTGACTCGTATTTTGCCGATATCGAAGCGGAATTTGAAACGATGCATCCAGATGTAGATATTGTGATTGAAGATATTCCGCAAGGGGAGATGGAACAAAAAGTCTTAACGTCATTAACGAGTAATGATGTTCCGGACGTAGTAAACTTAAATCCCCACTTTATGTCAAATATTGCCGCACAAGGTGGGTTACTTGATTTAACTGGAAAGTTAAGTGAAGGGACGGAAACAATGTATGTTGAAGGACCGTTTGAAGCTGGAAAATACGATGAAGGTTTATACGCCTTACCTTGGTACTTAACAACAACCGTATCGTGGTATAACGGTGCGAATTTCGAGGCAGCCGGTGTTAGCGAGTTACCGACAACACCAATGGATTTATACGAGACAGCGAAAAAAGTAACTGATGCAACGGGAAAACCAGCCTACTATCCGGTAATTAATGATGGAAATGCAATCATGGAGAAAATGGTGACGTTAGCTGGTGGTGACGATATCGTGACAGACGGTGTCGCTAGCTTCGCTGATAATGCGGCAATCTTAGAATACTTCGAAGTTGCGCAAAAAATGTATGCGGAAGGAATTATTCCCCAAGAAGCAGCCGAAGGATCAATTAAAACAGGTCAAGAGTTATACATGGCAGGAAACACATCATTAATCGAAGGTGGCGTGACGTTCTTAGGACCAGTCGAATCAGGAGCACCAGAAATTTACAATGCTTCAAAAGCCGGACAACCAATTGCTGCAGCTGATGCACCAGTTAATGTGGCAGTGATGAACTTCGCGGTACCATCAAAAACAGATAATGAAGCAGCAGCGATTGCCTTCACAGAATTTATCACAAATGATGTGAACCAATTAGAATTTGCGAAAGTAGCAGGAACGGTGTTACCGTCAACAACAGCAGCGTTAGAAGACAGTTACTTTACAGAGCCAGGTGATTCACCAAAAGCTTTAGGAATGAAACAAGCGGCCGAAGCATTAGATCGTGCAGAAGTCTTAATTCCACCAACAGAAAATAGTGCCGAATTACGTGATGCCACAAAAACAATTTTCGTGAAAACATTACAAGGTGCGATGACACCACAAGATGCGCTGACAGAATTAGAAGCACAATGGAATGCAGCCTTTGAAAAAACTGGTGAAACAGTATCGTTTTAAAAAAATAAAAAATAGGGGGCTCACGTCCCCTGTACAATGAAGAAAATGCTAAAGGAGCTTGTATGATGACGACAGAAGAAAATTTAGTTGTACCCATGACGAAAAAACAGCGAAAGTTACTTTCAATGAGCCAACTCAAAAACCCAAAAACACTCAAAAAAATGACACCGTGGCTATTCTTAATTCCATCAATTATTGTATTAGGAACATTTTTCATTATTCCAATTTTAGAAGCCTTTCTTTGGAGTATTCAGGACTATAAAATTATTGCCGGAACCGGTGAATTTGTTTGGTTTGAAAACTTCCAATATATCTTCAGTGATCCGAAATTTTGGAACGCCTTAAAAAATACCTTCTTGTTTTTAATTTTTATTTTACCATTGAATGTTTTCTTGCCAATGGTCTTAGCAGTGCTTGTCAATCAACAAATTCGTGGGGCCAAAGCATTCCGAATTTTGTATTACTTACCAGTTATTACACCGATGGTTGTCGCTGCGCTGATGTGGAAGTCAATGTATGCTCAAGGTGGGATGATTTCCAATGCATTACTATCTTTAGGAATATTTGATAGTCCAACGAACTTATTAACAAGTAGTTCAACTGCCCTCTTTGCCGTCGCAGCGATTACAGTTTGGAAAGGTTTAGGCTACTATATGATCATCTATCTCGCAGGATTACAATCAATTCCGCGTGATGTCTATGAATCATCAAGTATTGATGGTGCAACACCATTTCAACAATTCCGTAAAATTACTGTGCCGATGTTAATCCCTTCGGTGACACTTGTTTCAGTTATGACCATCATTGCTGGGATGAAAATTTTCGAAGAAATTCAATTAACAACTGGTGGTGGACCGGCTGGTGCCACATCAACGCTTGTGATGTATATTTACGATAACTTTAAGCAATTAGATGTCAGTGTCGCCTCAGCAGCTGGGCTCGTTCTACTCGTGTTAGCAATCGGAGCATCACTGTTACAAATGAAATTAACAAGTAATCGCGAAGAAGATTTACGCGGATAGGAGTGGGAAACAGATGAAAAGTCATAAAAAAACGTTATTAGTACGAAAAATTTTCTTATATGCCATCATGGTCGCTATTACACTTGTCACTGTTGGTCCATTTTTAATGACAATTTTCATGTCATTAAAATCAGCAAGTGAAGGTATCTATGATTCAGTCTTACCAATGGCACCAACATTCCAAAACTTTATTGATGCTTTTGCGAAAGCAAACTTTGGAAGTTACTTCATGAACACAGTCATTGTAACGGCTTTAGCAGTTCCACTGAATTTATTGTTCTGTAGTTTAGCAGCTTACCCATTAGCACGCATGGATTTCCGTGGTCGTGGGGCCGTATTAGCAATCATTATTGCGACAATGATGGTACCATTCCAACTTTATATGGCACCATTATTCCAATTAACAGGTGAACTCGGTTTACGAAATACCCATATTGGCTTAATTGTCCTTCAAGTTTCAACAGCCTTTGGGATCTTCTTGATGCGCCAAGCTTATCTCCGAATTCCGAAAGAATTGGAAGAATCAGCTTATATTGATGGGGCGAATCAATTCCAAGTTTGGTATAAAGTTGTCTTGCCACTGGTGAAACCAACATTGGTGACTCTAGCAATCTTCACGTTCATGGGCACATGGGGTGATTACTTATGGCCATTACTGAACTCAGAATCGTCATCAATGTACACGTTATCGATTGGGATGGCGAGTTTAGCCCAAAACTTTGATGGAGCGAATTTAAAACTCATTAGTGCCGCTTCAATTATTACAACGATTCCAACGTTACTCATTTTTATAGGATTACAAAAATTCTTTATTTCTGGGGCAACGGATGGTGCAGTGAAAGGATAGATTCTCGTGAATGAATGTGGTGTTTTTGAACAAATCCAAATGTATAGTCATCAATTTACAGCAACTGATCATAAGATTGCGAGCTTCGTTCGCGAAGCTCCCGAATTTCTCAGTGATAAAGGAATCACAGAATTTGCGAAGGCAGCTCAAGTCTCAACAGCGGGCATTAGTCGCTTTTGCCAAAAGGTAGGTTATAGTGGCTTTAATGCTTTTAAGTTCTCGCTCCTGCAAGAGCAACAAATCGATGAACCAATTTTAACACCGGTGACCAAAGTAGAAGGTGAATTGTGTGATGATTATTTGACACTCTTGCGACGGAGTGTACTAAATCTCGAACAGCAACAAATCGATGCACTAATCCGACACTTACAATTAGCACCAAAAGTTTCGGTTTATGGATTAGGGAGCTCAGGTCTGATTGCTCAAGAGTTTGCGTCAAAACTGAAACGAATTGGTTTTGAATCAACCGCCAGTGTTGATAGCCATGCAATGGTTATCGATGCGGCTTTAGCCAAGCCACGCCAAGTGATTATTGCCTTTACACACTCTGGGCAAACGCGCGAATTGAATTATGCGATTGAGCAGGCGAAACGGCAAGGGAGTTATGTATGTATTGTGACCAATACGAAAGGATCATTAGCAGCAATGATTGCGGATCTTGTTTTTCAAACACCCGTTAAGGATGATTTAGAAAATGGCGTCTATATGTCGGCACAAGTGGCACAATTCTTTTTAATCGATACAATTTACAAGCAACTACTAGCAACAAATAAAGATCATTATTTAGCAGTATATCAACAAACTTTAGCAGCATTACGGAATCGCGAATAGTGATTCCGCATCAAAGACAAAGCACAAGCATACGCTTTTGCTTTGGTGAAAAAAACGGTGAGATTTTTTTCACGAGAGCAAAAGATCAATTTTAGGGGGAAATATGATGGAATTCGAACAAACAACATTTGATGTTGTCGTCATTGGTGGCGGTACAACAGGAATCACTGCTGCACTGACGGCAGCACAAGCAGGATTACGCGTATTAATAATTGAAAGCCAGTTAGCACTAACAGGAACAATGGCTAATGCCTTAGTGACACCGATGATGCCAACATTTGTTACAAGTGGGACGCAACATCGTCAGTTTGTACAAAAATTAGAGCAACAGGCACAACAATCATTGCAAGGTCCAGGTTCGACAACAATTTGGTTTTCACCAGAAACAGCGGTTATAACCGCTGAACAATTGTGTCAAGAAGCGGGAATTACGATTTTATATCAAACTACGGTCTATGGTGTCGAAGTCGTTGCGGAAACGATTCAAGCTGTCTTCGTTCAAAGTTTTAACCATCAGCTAAAAATAATGACACCACGTCTCATCGATACAAGTGGTGATGCGATTATTCCGCGATTAGCAGGAATTCCGGTTGCAAGTGGTGATGCAACTGGTCATAACCAAGCGGTTTCCTTTCGCTTTGAAATAGGAAATATTGATATAACACAATTACGATTGTGGTGTCGAGAACAAGGTTATACGTTTAATGCTTGTGATACCGATAGCTTCTTTGAATTTGTGCATGTCCCAAACCAACCGGCTTGTGGTCAGCTAGGTGCAATTTTTGCAGCAGCAGTGGCGAACGGCGAACTAGAAGCAGCGGATATTCGCTATATTCAAGGCTTTAGTATGCCAGATAAGCCAAATACATTATCATTTAACGGTCCACAAATACCAGCAAGTGACAACACGCAAAATCCATGGCAATTATCTGCTTACGTTCGAACTGGTCGTATGATGCAACAACGACTATGGAAGTTTTTACAGGCAAATATTCCGGGATTTGCGACTAGTTTTATTAATCAAGAAGCACGCATGTTAGGAATTCGCGAATCATATCGCATCCAAGGTTATTATGAACTCAGTGCTACAGATTATCGTCAACGGCAAAAATTTGTTGACGGAATTGCGAAAGGTGACTGGTATATCGATATCCATCGTGACGATGAATCGGTGGAAGATGACGCGTTTAAACAAAAATATACGCCCGGTGAATATTACGAAATCCCGTATCGCAGTTTGATTATCCCCGAACTTCGGAACTATATTGCTGCTGGTCGACACATCAGCTGTGAGTTTGCGATGCAGTCATCGGTCCGAATTCAAGCAACGTGCCAAATGATGGGGGAAGCAGTAGGGATTGCTGCGGGAATAAGTTTCCATGATGGTCTTGATTTCCAAGCCATCGATGGTCAACAAATAAAAAAACAACTGGAGGAAGCACAAGCATGTCACAACTAAAAACAATTTATGTTATTAATCATACACACTGGGATCGCGAATGGTATGAGACAAAAGATACCTATTTGGCAAAATTAAAAACCGGAGTCTTATATCTGCTCGATAAATTAGATCGCGGTGAAGTGGCAAACTTCTTCTTCGATGGTCAAACAATTGTGGTTGAAGATTTGCGAGATGTCTTGAATCATGCAGACTTTGAACGTTTTGAAGCGTACCTGTTTGCTGGAAAAATTGAAATTGGTCCGTGGTATGTCTTAAGTGATGGCTTCCTTTGTGATGAAGAGACATACATGCAAAATTTAGCAATCGGAATGGAAATTGCTGAGCGCTATAACCAACGTGTACCACTCGCGTATTTACCGGATACATTTGGTCACATTGGGCAAATCCCCCAAATTATGCACGCTCATGGGATCGAAACTGCCTTTATTCATCGTGGTGCTAATAGCAAAACAGTGGAAACAATGTGGGAAGGCAGTGACGGCTCAGTGCTCAAAACTTTTGTGTTACCACTCAATTCAGGATACTATCAAACAATGTTCCACGAAGAGCAAACTCATTTTCTGACGGCAATTGCAGAGTATGTAGCAGCGACACAGTCTTACCAAGTCGCTGACAGTATTGTTATTTTAAACGGCTGTGATCATACGTTCATGCCTGATGATTTTGCTGCGAAAATGACGCAATTAGAACAAGCATATCCAGGTGTTACAATCAAACAAGTCGTTATGAGTGAATATTTAGAAGCAGTCTTGCCAACATTTTCGACAACAGAGCGTATTACTGCTGAACAACAAGCACCAGGAAAAGCCTATGTGCTACCAGGTGTTTGGTCAACGCGGACGTACTTAAAACAACAAAATCGACAATTAGTTGATACGTTAACAACACAAGTCGAACCACTCCTTGCATGGCTCAATGCGAGTGAAACAAATACGGAATATGTCACGTATTTATGGAAAAAAGCGCTGCAAAATATTCCCCATGATTCACTGTGTGGTTGTTCGATTGATGAGGTCCATCGTGAAATGGAAATACGGACACAACAAGGTCTAGATGGTGCCAAACGATTAATGACAGAAATGGTCCACTTGCAATCACCACTTGATTTTACACAAACACAATTAGGGATGAATCCATACTTTAGCTATTATCATGAACAGGTTTTACCAGGAAAGTATACCCAAACAGTAGAGATCTGCGTGCCAGCAAGTACCGAACAGCCACGTCATTTGCGCTTGCAGCGTCAGGGGCAGGATATTCCGCTAGAAATTTTCGCTGTTGAGCGGGAAGAACGATTATTTGCTACGTATAATCAGGCTCCTAGTTATCAAAATGTCGACTGCTATCAAGTTTGTTTGACTGATGATTTCACAGGACGTGGTTGCTATCAATATGAAATTAACTTGGAAGCAACACCGTGTGTCCTAGCAGTGCGCGAGTCATGTGAAATGATTAGTAATGCCTTCTATGAAGTGAGTGTTGATTCGGGAATCTTACGCTGTTACCGGAAAAGTGATCAAAAATATTTTGATAATTGGCTCATTTTCAAACATGAACTTGATGCTGGCGATACCTATAATTATTCAGCACCACAATTAAATCCTCAGCAGTACGGACGGATTATGCATGCCCAAGCTTATAAGCAAGGACCAAAACAGTGGCTCACGCTCACATATGAACTCACAGCTCCAGCTAAGCTTGATGAAAATCGACAAATGGGCAGTGAACAGTGGCTCACAATGCCAATTACTGTCGAAATTGAATTAACTGCTACTGATGAGCAGATGCGAATCGCACTCAGTTTTGATCAAAAATTCCAAGATGCGAAGATTCAACTAGGGTGTTCTCTGAATCAAGCCAAGCTCCTTCAGGCCGATACTGCCTTTGAACTCGTTGAGCGAACGATTGGAACAGCAGTGATTGGTAAAGCGGCACCGCAAAAAGAAATTCCATGGACGCAATTTCCAACACTTCGACATATTTATGTACCGACAGAAAAAATTCAAATTACACATGATGGTCTGACAGAAGGGACATTTACACAATTACCAACTGCAAATTACGTGTGGTTGACACTTGTTCGTGCAGTCGGCTGGCTATCACGTCGCGACTTAAATAGCCGTGGTGGTGGTGCCGGACCGAGTTATGTAACACCTGAAGCACAATGCCAACGCCAGTACAATTGTCAGCTCCAAATTTCATTAGAAGCACAAACATATCAGGCAAATACCTATCAACAACTTGTACCGCGCTTTGCTGTACAAGGAAATCGAGCAATGAGTGAATATGATTTTGTCGCTAGTGATAATCCAGCTATTCAAATTACAAGAACCGTCCAAAACGAGAATGCACTCCATGTTCGTCTCGTCAATCCGACGCATGTTGAGCAGGAAACACAATTGACAGTGTTCGGTCAAACAACAAAAGCAGTATTGGCACCAAAAACATTTATGACCGTAGTGAGAACAGATGAAAGAAAAGGGATGGAATTATGAAAAATAAAACGTTAGAAACGTTACGGCGGGGATTGATTGTTTCTTGTCAAGCTTTGCCGGACGAACCGTTACATAGTGAAGAAATCATGGCACGGATGGCAGTAGCAGCTCAACAAGGGGGTGCAGTGGGGATTCGCGCCAATGGCGTCAAAGATATTCAAGCAATTCGCAGCCAAGTCGCGCTACCGGTGATTGGTATTATTAAACGAGAGTACGCGAATAGTGACGTATATATTACACCAACACAGCAAGAAATTGATGAACTTGCTGCGACAAAGTGTGAAATTATTGCAGTCGATGCGACAAGTCGTCACCGGCCAAATGGGACAACACTAGTTGAACTCGTTGCGTACACGAGACAACACTATCCCCACTTGCTTTTGATGGCTGATTGCGCAAGTGTAGCTGACGTCGAACAAGCAGAAAGACTAGGATTTGATATTATTGCACCAACCTTAGTCGGATATACAGCAGAAAGCCAAAGTGACGATATTCAAACAAATGAATTTGCTTTATTGAAAGCGATGCGAGCAGCAACAACAGCATATTTTATCGCTGAAGGAAATATGAATACACCTGTAATCGCCAAACAAGCATTACAGCTAGGAGCTGATAGTGTTGTTGTTGGTTCGATGATCACACGACCGCAAGTTATTACGAAACGTTTTGTTGATGAATTAACAACAAACAAATAAGAAGGTGAGAAGATGAATTATATTACGATTGATCTTGGGGGAACCATGATTAAATATGGAGTTGTCAATGAACACGGAGCCTTTTTGATTCAGCAGCAAATGCCAACACATGCAGCCGCAGGGGCACAAGTAATTTATGAACGCCTCGCTGACCTCATTACAGAACTCCAAAATCAGTACTGTATTGCTGGAATTGCAATATCGACAGCAGGACAAGTCAATCCGTTTACCAAAACAATT
Organism: Firmicutes bacterium ZOR0006; assembly: GCA_000798955.1. Taxonomy (GTDB): domain Bacteria; phylum Bacillota_I; class Bacilli_A; order Culicoidibacterales; family ZOR0006; genus ZOR0006. The sequence goes on from JTLC01000015.1 coordinate 16,511, forward strand.
ACGTATGCTTCGGCAGCAATTCCTGATTATATCAACTTTAACATCGGTACGTATTTGGAACAAAAATTTCAAGTACCTGTCACTGTTGAAAATGATGTCAATTGTGCCTTGTTAGGGGAAATGCACTACGGAGAGTTAACAACCACACAGAATGTTATGCTCACAATTGGCACGGGGATTGGTGGTGCTGTCAGTGTTATGGGACACGTCCTTCATGGACACACATTTGCCACTGGAGAAGTTGGGTACTTGCCGATGTCCGGATCAACTTTTCAAGAGTTAGCATCGACAGCAGCTTTAATTCAAAAAACTGAGCAGTTATTAGCACTTCCGACTGGAAGTCTAACGGGAGAAGAAGTTTTTGTGCTAGCGAGACATGATCAACGAATTCAACAACTGATTACAGATTTTTATGATACATTAGCACAAGGAATTGCCACGATTATTTTTTTACTTGGGCCAGAAACAATTGTCCTTGGTGGTGCAATTGCGAACCGCAAAGAATTTATAATCGAAATTCAGCAGCAACTCTGTAAATATGTTCCTGATCATTTATTGCAACAAATTCACTTGCAGCGAGCGACACTTGGAAATTCCGCAGGGATGTTAGGTGCCTTAGCACATTTTTTAGCGAGCGAAACTGTGATTGAACAAAACTAATTGAAGAGAGACGAAGATGATGAAACAAAAGTTGTTATATATACCATTAGACGAACGGCCATGTAATGCGATTTATCCGCAAATGATGCTTGAAACCAATCAAAATTGTGAACTCATTACCCCTAAAATCAGCATACTCAATCAGAAAAAGCAAGCAGCTGACGTGGATGAATTATGGAAATTCGTTTTTGACGCCGCGCCAGAAAGCCAAGCAGCGATTTTATCCGTTGAAATGTTAATCTACGGTGGTTTATTGCCATCACGATTACATGTGTTGTCAGCGGAAACGCTCCAAGCACGGGTAGCTAAATTTAGTGAGCTGAAACAGCAATTTCCCAAGCTCAAATTATATGTGTCAAACTTGATTATGCGAACACCGCAATATTCAAGTAGTGATGAAGAACCTGATTATTATGGAACATATGGTGCCGAAATTTTCCGCCGTTCTGCCCTAAACGATCGTGAAATGCGTGAAGGCTTGAATCAGGAGGAGAGGGATGAATTAGCAACTCTAAATGAAGTGATTCCACAGGTGCATGTACAAGATTACGAAACACGTCGCCAAGTGAATTTAACTGTCAATCAAGCAATTATTCAGTTAGTAGCAAATGGTGTAATTGAATTTCTTGCGATTCCTCAAGATGATTCAGCACCATACGGCTATACGGCTCGTGACCAACGGCAACTTGTGGCGTTCATTCAAGAATTACGGTTAACTCGTAAGATTCAGATGTATCCTGGCGCGGATGAGGTCGGTGCGACACTGCTTGCACGAGCGTACAATCAATTGCTGAACCAAGTACCAAAAGTATATATTGCAACTTCAAGTTTAGGTGGACAACAGTTACTCCCATTATATGAAGACCGACCAATGGGTGAAACGGCACTGGCACATATTCTTGCTTGTGGGGCTATACCAGTTAATTCAGCAGAAGAAGCCGATTTTATTCTCGGCTATAATACACCAGGGCAAGTGATGCAAGAAAGTTGGGATCAATTAACGGCAAAAGATGTCACATACGCGAGTTTCCGACACCTTGTCTTTTTTGTCCAACAATTACAGCAATGGCATCGGGAAGGGAAACCACTCGCAATTGCTGATTGTGCCTTTGCCAATGGTGGTGAACTTGCATTAGTGGAACTCCTTGATGAATATGAGTTGCTTGATCATGTATTGTCATACAAAGGTTGGAATACGAATGCGAATACGTTAGGAACAACATTAGCCGCAGCGATGTTTGCTCTCTGGCAACCACGAACACAAGCTATTACGAAAAATGTGATGTATCATCTCTTAGAAGACGTGTGTTATCAAGCTGTTGTTCGTCGCAAAATCACAGATGAATTATTACCTAAACTTGGTTTGAATTATTTTGATTTAGGAACACAACAGACAGAAGTCTTGACACAAATCGATTATGACCTGGAGCAACTCTTAACAAAACTGTGTCGAAATAGCTTTCAAAATTACCAGCTGACACACCTCGCAAGCTTTAGCCCGTGGAATCGGATGTTTGAAATTGGGATTGAATTCACAATTAGCAATAAAATTGAAAATAACTAAAAATATAGGGGGCGCATCTATGAAGACAATTGGGATTGATATTGGCGGAACTCAAACACGAATTGCCGTTTTTTCCGGGAAAAAATTACTTGCACAAACACGATTCGTGACAAATAGTGAAAATCCTGAAGCTCATGTCCAGCATATGGCGGCAGAAATAAAAAAATTAACGACTGAATACGCTGCTATTGGGATTGCTTGCCCTGGACCACTTGATTTAAAAGCTGGAGTTGTTTTGAATCCACCAAATTTACTTGGATGGCACAACTTCCCTTTAGCAGCACGAATGCAAGAAATTATGAACGTACCTGTCAAAATTGAAAATGATGCGAATTTAGCAGCGTTAGCGGAGGCACTTGTGGGTGCGGGAAATGGCCAACCGATTGTGCAATTCATCACCGTCTCTACTGGCGTTGGTGCTGGCCTAGTTATCAATGGCACAATTTTTCAAGGTGCGCATGGCTTTGCACAAGAAGTAGCAAATTGTCTTGTTGATGAAACTTGCCTAGTTGCTGGGAATACATTGCCTGGGAGTGTCGAACGAATTTGTTCGGGAACAGGAATTTATCAATTAGCACGGCAACGAGGACTAGCAGTCGAATCAACAGCTGATGTCTTTAGATTAGCGGGCGAGGGAGCGAGTGAGGCACAGGCGATTATCGAGTATGTCGGAAGTCAATTAGCAAAATTTTTGGCGATGTTACAAGCTGTCATTGATCCAAGTGTGATCGTTCTCGGTGGTAGCGTTGCCCTCTATAACCCCCAATTTGTTGCAATGCTGACTGATCAAATCAAAGCTTGTGTGTATCCCAATGTAGCACCCTATGTACATGTCGTTACAGCTGAATTAGGTGATGATGCTGGTGTGATTGGTGCGGGGTTATTAGCAAATAAAATCGCTTGTAAGGAGGAAGAGTCACAATGAGTGTGAAACAATTAATTGCTTCCCATCAAGAAAAAGTGTGGGGCTTTGAGGAATGGCAATTTTCAACCCATCCAAATGGCATGACTAAAGTCGCGGCAACTGGGACTGATTTACGAACAGAGCTAGGACAATCACTACCGATACTGATTAAATACATCGTCGCAAATGAAACACTTTCGGTGCAAGTTCATCCAGATGATCAGTATGCAAAAACACACACAACTGATTTAGGAAAAACTGAATGTTGGTACATAACCGAAGCTCAGCCAGAGGCAAAATTGATTTTTGGTTTAAAACCAGGACTCACAGCAGAAACGTTGGCGACAATTATTGCAGAACAACAAATTGAAGCGTATTTAGAGTTTGTTGATGTGCAAGCGGGAGATATGCTTTATATTCCAGCCGGTACAGTACATGCCATCATGGGTGGCTTGAAACTTATTGAAGTCCAACAAAGTAGTGATACAACATATCGGCTATATGATTGGGGCCGTGATCGTGAAATTCATGTCGAAGAATCGTTAGCAGTGATTGATTATCAACACAAAAATGGAGCTTGTAAAATTGCTGCTCAAAATTTTACTGAACTTGTCACCCCATATTTTACGGTTCAGAAAATTCAAGTGATACAAACATGGGAATACACGTGTGTCCAAGCGGCAACAGTGACGGCACTCAATCACCAAATAACCGTGTTCACTGAGACTCATCCCACGCTGATAGCACCAAATACAACGCTGTATGTTGAACTAGGAACAACACTTGTGATAAATGAACCAGGTGAATTGCTACTGACAACTTGGGAAGTGGAATAAGCAAAGTCAACAAAAAAACCAGTTTAAAACTGGTTTTTTTTGTGCGCTAAAAATTGCGAAGGCAGCAAGGATTAACGGGAAATGATATCGATAATGAGGAGCTGCTCAAGTTCTTTTGTCAATTGTTCACGTGAAATTTTTTTCCCTTGTGTCAGCCACCATTTGGTAGTAGCAATGAGGGCACCAGTAAAGGATTGGGCAATAACATCTGGTGAAGCCGGAAGCAGAATTCCTCGCTTTTGGTCACTCACAAGCTTTGCTTTAATATCAATTACTGCTTGCTCGTTCACAATATCAAGTAAGAGATGAAAGTACGAACTACCAAGTACTGAGTTGACGAGTTGCTCATTACGATCCAAGAATGTGAGCATGGATTGGATAATATTACGATAATAGGCGAATGGTTCGTTGGGATCGAGAATAGCTTGATTTAAGCAGTCGCGTTGGACTTCATTCACAATAAAAACAAAAAATTCTAATTTATCCCCAAAGTGCTTATAAAATGTTGCTCGTCGAATCAAGGCATGTTCACAAATTTCATTGACAGTAATTTCTTCAAATTTTTTAATAGCTAACAACTCAAAAAACGCCGTTGTCAGTGCTTTATAGGTTTTCGTAATGCGTAAATCTTGCTTTATTTCCATATGTATTCCCCCTGTTTGGAAACACTTCCTAGTGTTTTGTCAATTAAGTGACAAAATGCTAGGAAGTGAGCGTTGTATCATTTTCTCTGTTGATTATAATAGGAAATGAAACAAGTGTCAAATAAAAGACAACTGTTAAATAAAAGGAGGAATATCGATGGGATATATCGAAATGGAGCATAGTTTCAAACGGTATCAAGTAGGAGAAAGTGAGATTATCGCGAATAATGATGTGAGCTTTACAATTGAAAAAGGGGAATTAGTTGTGATTTTAGGGGCATCGGGTGCCGGAAAATCAACGGTGTTGAATATTCTCGGAGGAATGGATACGAATAGTTCGGGGAAAGTTGTCATTGATCAGCAAGATATTTCTCATTATGACAGAAAACAACTAACAGCTTATCGCCGGAACGATGTTGGTTTTGTTTTTCAATTTTACAATTTAGTCGCAAATTTAACAGCACTTGAAAATGTTGAGTTAGCTGTCGAAATTGTTGAGGACGCAAGTGATCCGGCAACAGTCTTAACTGATGTTGGTTTAGCACATCGTATGCATAATTTTCCAGCTCAACTTTCAGGCGGTGAACAACAGCGTGTGGCAATTGCTCGTGCCGTTGCCAAAAATCCGAAGATTTTATTATGTGATGAACCGACGGGGGCACTGGATTACCATACTGGGAAACAGGTGTTGCAAATTTTACAAGATATGAGTCGCAAAAATGGCACAACAGTTGTGATTGTTACCCATAATGTGGCATTAGCACCAATTGCTGATCGCGTGATTCACATGCATGATGCGAAAGTAAAGGCAATTGAGACCAATAGTATCCCCCGCGATATTGCTGAATTGGAGTGGTAATGATGCAGATGAAAAAAACAGTTTGGAAAGATATTCGTCAATCATTTCGCAAATCGTGGGGTCGCTTTTTTTCAATTATGATTCTCATGGCCTTGGGTTCATTTGCACTTGTTGGTCTCTATGTGACTGGTCCAAATATGCGTACAACTGGGACAACATATTTGAATGCACGCAACGTGGCTGATTTAACAATAATTGGTGAATACGGTTTAGACGCAAGTGATCAAGCGGCTCTTGCTACGCTGACGGACGTGAACGCTCTTGAATATCTCTATGTAAAAGATGTTAGCATCGCCCAGACACATACGAGTGTTCGGCTCTTCTCACAGCCTAAAACAATTTCGACACCGGAACTTATTGCTGGTAGGTTACCACGACAAAGTGGGGAAATTGCCATTGATGCGAGCCAACAAGCGGACTATCCACTTGGTTCAATCATTCATATCGATGAGAAAGCGGATCAATCAGGGACAAAAGTCATCGCCAAAAGTGAATTTGAAGTTGTTGGTTATATCCAATCTGGCGATTTTCTGTCATTAGCAACAAGAGGACCAAGCACAACAGGCACAGGACAATTAGATAGTTTTGCCATTATTCATCCGAGTGATTTTAAAAGTGATGTTTTTATGATGGCAAAATTACGATTTGATTCACTCATCGAGCTTAATCCATATAGTGATGCGTATTTAGAGCAGCTTCAAATTGAAAAAGATCATGTTTATGCTGTTCTGGCAGGACAACCGGAAATCCGTTTGCATGAACTGAAAACCACATATAATCAAAAAATCACGACAGGGCAACAAGCCATTAATGAGGGAGAACAAGAGCTTGACAATGCGGCGAAACAGTTAGAGGAAGCGGCCACATTATTAAAAGAAGGGCAACAAGCACTCGTAGCAAATGAACAGCTCCTATTGAGTGCTGAAGCTGAACTAGAACAGGCAAAACAAGAACTTCGTGAAAATGAAGTGCTTTTACAAAATACTGACACTGAGTTGCAGAGAACAGATGAAATATTACGTGAACAACAAGCTTTGCTAGCCGGGAAACAACAAGAATATGAGCAAGGTGTACAAACATTACAAGGAAAACAAGCAGAGTACAATCAAGCAGTTGCGGATATTGATCAAGCACAACAAACAATTACTGAGCAATACAAACAATTAGCCACAGCCAAACAGGATTATACACGTGGTATTTCCGAATTAGAGGCTACTATATTTGCATTAGAGCAAGCATTGGGCGATGAAGCGTTAGACGATGCCGCGAGACAACAACTATTAGCTCAACTTGAACAGGTTAACCAGCAGTTGAAAGCAGTAACGAGTGCATATACGCTTTTTTTACAACAAACGTATGAACCAGGAGTTATCCAACTTGACGCTGCGCAAAAACAGCTCGATCAACAAACGCAACAACTTCAAACTGTGCCATATGAAATCGAGGCGGCAAATAATCAATTAGCTGAAGCGAATCTACAAATAGCCTCTGGACAAGCACAACTTTTGGCAGGAAAAGCGGCTTTTGCTGATGGATATGCGCACTACGAAAGTGGCGTTCAACAAATAACGACCGCCAAGCAACAATTGATAACCGCAACGACGGAGTATCAAATGGGGAAAGAGCAACTTGCAGACGGGCAAAGTGAACTAATAGAACAAACGAGTTTATACGAAGAACAACGAAAGAAATATGAGCAAGAACTCCCAACAGCTACCAAACTATTGGCTGAAAGTCGTGAAGAATTGGCAACAGCTAGAGAAATGGTTGAGCAATTAGTCGCACCGACTTATCGCGTTGATACACGCCGAGAACTGCTAGGAGGAGATGGGTACAAAACATATAGTTCCATTTCAAATATTGTTGATTCACTGGCTATGATTTTTCCGGTCTTTCTTTATTTTGTTGCTGCTTTAGTGACATTAACAACGATGACACGTTTTGTTGATGAAGAGCGATTAAATTCTGGAACATTAAAAGCGCTTGGTTACGATGATTATGATATCATCAAAAAGTTTTGTGTGTATGGATTCGTTGCTAGTTTAATCGGAACAATTCTCGGGATTATCCTCGGTCATACTCTCATGCCGACGATTGTGTATCAAGCGTATCGTAGTGAATTTACAGTTCCAGCTATCGAATGGCATTTTCATTTAGGGATTACACTGAGTGCGTTAGCATTAGCAATAATGAGTAGTGTTATTCCGGCCTACATCGTTGCGAAACGTGAATTACGAGAACAGCCAGCGACGCTCTTGCTACCGAAAGCACCTGAATCAGGGGATAAAATTTTCCTTGAGCACTTCCCAGGAATTTGGAGACGCTTGACGTTTACGCAAAAAGTTACGTGTCGAAATATTTTCCGTTATAAAAAACGGATGTATATGACCATTTTTGGCGTTGCTGGAGCGGCAGCATTACTATTTACTGGCTTTAGTGTCCAACATTCAGTCTCGGAAATAAAGAGTCGTCAATTTGATACGATTACCCACTATGATCTGATTGTTGCTGAAAATCCACTAGCTTCTATGCCCGAACAACAGCAGCTCAGCGAACAGTTGCGTACGCCAGCAGTCAAAAATTATGCCCCTGTTTATTATGAAGAGGTCACACGAGTTGCTGGAGCACATAACGATACCCAAGCAATCACGTTAATTGTACCGGAAGAGCCAGAAAATTTTGCTCAATATATTACTTTAAAAGCACGTAAAACACAACAACCATTGGAATTAATGGATGAAGGTGCCATTATTTCTGAACGGTTAGCAGATTTATTGCATGTCGAAATTGGCGAAACATTGCCATTTGTTGATCAAAATGGGGAACAACGTCAAGTTGAGATAACAGCAATTAGTGAAATGTATATTGGCCATTTTATTTTCTTAAGCCCATCTGGTTACGAAAAACTCTATCGTGCAGATTATGAGTCAAATGCGTATTTTACAACTTTAATTGACTCGAGTAGTGAAAATACAAAAGTGGCAGCCTCGCAGTTTATGCAATTATCCGCAGTGGCTGGGGTTGTTCAAAATACGTCAATTATGTCATTGATTGATACAATAGTGACTTCGCTGAATCAAATTATGGCGATTCTCATTTTTGTTGCAATGCTGCTTGGAGCCGTTATTTTGTATAATTTAACGAATATCAATGTTTCAGAGCGAATCCGTGAATTATCAACGATAAAAGTCCTCGGCTTCTTTGATCCTGAAGTGACACGCTACATCTATCGTGAGGCCACAATTTTAACCATTTTTGGAATTGTTGGCGGTTGGATTATTGGAATGGGCTTGCATAGCTATATCTTAGTAGTCGTACCACCTGATGAAGTGATGTTTAACCCTGCTCGTTGGATTGGGGCTTACATCATTCCAGTGCTAGTTATTGCGATAATTTCGCTAGTTTTAAAATTTTTTGTGAATCGTCGATTGATACATATTGATATGTTAGAGGCATTAAAATCGGTCGATTGATGACATTGAAACTAAAAGCTGTATCAAAAAAAGTAAAGGTACAGCTTTTTCTATGTTTTTCCAAGAAAAACCGTTTTCAAAGGTTGTCATGTTCTACTAAAGTGCTATAATGTGAAAATAGTATCAAGAAAGAAGTGAAGGACATGAAACGAATTTGGCAAATTTTCCGCTATGATCTCCAGAAATTGAAGGGAAATTATGCAGCAATTATTATTGTAGTTGCACTTACACTACTACCAGCGATGTATGCCTGGTTCAATATTTTAGCCTCATGGGATCCATACGGAAATACGGGACAATTACAAGTGGCAGTTGTCAATGAAGATGAAGGCGGAAGTTTTAATGGTGAAAGCTATCATATTGGTGATGAAGTAATCGCCAAGCTACAGGAGACGCCTTCATTAGATTGGCAATTTGTCGATGCTGAACAGGCAGAAACTGGCGTTGATGCTGGACGCTACTATGCATCGATAACATTACCGCAAGCATTTTCGAAAGATATTTTAAGTATTGCTAATGAAGATGCGGCAACAAAAGCAACAATTATTTATACGTCTAATGAAAAAATTAATGCGATTGCACCGAAGATTACTGATAAGGGTGCAACGACATTACAAGAACAAATTAATCAAACAGTTGTGAAAACAATCAGTGAAGTATTACTCGAACAGGCCCAATTAAGTGGTGCTGAACTTGAGCAAGCTTTACCAAAAATTACGACAGCAAAGACAACATTGACTGAAGTTCAAGACAAAATCGCTGAAGTTGAAACAACACTTGTGAATGGTGAAGCAACCATTGCCGAAATTAAGCCGCTGCTTGAAGCAGTGCAAGCAGAAATGCCGAAAGTTACTGAAATTGTCAATGATAGTATTGCCATTAGCGAAAATGTGGCAACATTTAGTGGGCAACTGAATCAAACTTTTGCTCAGTTAGGTCCGGAAATCGTCAGCGAGTTAAATCTTGTGGCCCAACTGACGCAAACAATAGCTGATGAATTGGCGAGCATTGATGAGTACGTGAATGATCCAACTCAAACAGAATTAGTTGTTGAATCATTAAAAAATATTCAAGGACAAGCTGCAACGGCCTTAACGTTCACACAAAATCTACAGCAATTTATAGAACAACTCCAGACACAGTATCCCAATCTTGAATTACAAGATGCAGCGACTAAATTGGGACAATTAGCAACAAAACTGGACAACTTAGTGTCTTTAATTGATCAAGTCCAAAGTAATGTTGCCAATGGCCAAACGTTACCACAAACCCTTATTGATCAACTGACAACCTTAAGTCGTGAAGTGGCAACAACAGCACAAACGGTAGCAACTGATGTGCCAACAGTCGTCTTACCTGCACTCGATACCATCACCAAAGAAATTGCCGCAACAGCTGATAAGCTACAAACAGAACTGGTGAAAGTTCAAGCGCAGTTACCGAATGTTGAGACGACACTCACGAATACGATTGCAACACTTGATGGAACCCAAACAACAATTGATGATGTCCAAGCACTCTTACCTAATGTCAAAGCGATGATTGCCGATACGTTGGCAATGGTGACAAAAGTTGAAACGAGTGAGTTACAACCATTGCTCAGTAAAATTTTAGGCCTAAATGTGAGCCAAAATGCCAACTTTTTAGAACAACCAGTCCAAATCGAAAATCAAGTTCGCTTTCCAATGGCCAATTATGGAACGGCAATGACACCATTTTATACGATTTTATCGTTGTGGGTTGGTGCCTTATTAATGGTTTCAATTTTAGGGACACATACACATCTAGAAGGGGAACATCGACCTTATCAGGTTTTCTTTGGAAAGTATGGCTTATTTGCTTTGATTGCGATTGTTCAGTCACTAATTGTCACAACTGGAGATATTTGGCTTTTAGGTGTCCAACCAGCAAATATACCACTATTCATCGGTGTTGGTGTTTTAAGTAGTTTGTTGTTCTCATTCTTTATCTATAGTTGTGTTTCGGTTTTTGGTTCTGCTGGAAAAGTAATTGGAATTCTTTTACTCGTACTGCAAATTGCTGGTTCAGGTGGGACGTTCCCAATTCAGATGACACCAGAATTTTTCCAAACAATTTATCCGTTTTTACCATTTACCTATGCAATTTCAGCAATGCGCGAAACAATTGGTGGGATTGTTTGGCCAGTGTTTTGGCAAGATTTATTGATTTTAGGAAGTTACTTTATCGGTATTGGTGTTTTTGCGCTCACACTCAAAAAACCAATTAACCATCTCGTTCATCCGTTTGCTGAAAAATTTGATGAGAGTGGATTGGGTGAATAAGCTTTCGAAAGTAAAAATCGCAGCTCGGGAGGATTATTATGGAACTTGTTGAACGCTATTTACGTGTTGTTGTCTCACATTTTCCGAAGCAACAACAACAAGCGACGGCGGAAAAACTACTCTCTGAAATTGAAACGAAAATCCAAGCAGACCACAGTGGCTTAAACGAAACGGACAAAGTGAAAAAAGTACTGGAAAATTTGGGTGATCCAAAAAAACTCGCTGTCGACTATGGTGCACCCCAACGGTATTTAATTGGACCAAAATATTTTGATGCGTATCTCTTAGTTTTGAAAATCGTCACCTTGGCCATTATTCTGGGTTTAACGATTGCCAATCTGCTTGCTGTGCTCATTAGTAGTGACCCAGTTTGGGAAGTGATTCCGAGTTATCTTGGTGGGATTTTTCAAGCGGTCATTCAAGGGGCAGCGTGGGTCACAGGAATTTTCGCCTTACTAGAATATCGTCAAGTTGATTTCGGTGCTGAGAAACCATGGCAAATAAGCGAATTACCAGCGGTAGCGCACAAAAAGCTGCGGATTTCGCGAATTGAATCAATTATTGCGATTATTCTCTCGATGATTTTCTTTAGTTTTTTATACTTCGCACCGCAAATTACGTTTGTGATGAATGCGTTGAATAGTGAAACGGTCACCGTCATTCAATTGTTTAACCAACCAGTTTTTGAAACGACTAAGTGGTTACTCCTCATAAGTTTTATCTTTGCGTTATTACAAGAAAGTCTCAAAGTTATTTGGGGACAATGGACGCACAAAAATGTCGTGATCAATGCGCTCGTTTTACTAGCTTCAACGGTGTTTGTCCTTGTTTTTATCAATCTTCCCGATGTGTGGAATCCCGAAATTGGCCAAGCGATTGTTCAGTATACGGATTTTGATGCCACATTGCTTCCAAGAGGCTTAACGCTCTTTATTGGTATTATTACCGTGTTAGAAATTGCGACAAGCTTTTATAAAGTTTATCGGTATCGTGAAAAAAACGAGTATCTCGATTGAAAAGGCGATTACACAATTTGCTGAGCAGGTTGTGTAATCGTCTTTTTTTCATGAAAGCAAAATTTTAAAGTTTTCAAGCAGTATTATTGAAGTAGTGGATTCGTAAAATCGGTATGCTAAGGATAACAAGATACGTGCGTGGAGCAAATGAACGTTTCATTACGCAAAAAAGGAGAGTTGAAATGAATAAGCAATTAGATAATCGACACGCGGAGCAGGGTAGCATCAAACCATCTGGGTGGTTATTGGAACAAATGCAAAAAGATTTAAAGCAAGGCTTCGTTGGCTATTTACCGCAACTGACACCGGATTTATTTGCTGATGATATTTATGGAAGTGACCGCTTGAGCCGCCAGTTGCAAAAAAAAGATGTTGGTGCGTTGAGCGATGATGACCAGTGGGATGTTCAGTATTTGTGGTGGAATAGTGAGACACAATCAAATTACTGGGATGGTTTTATTCGCCATGCTTTTTTAGTCGATGATAAAGTAGCGAAACAGCAAGCCGCTGATTATGTGCAACGCCTGTTAGCGACCCAAGATGCCGATGGTTACTTAGGGATTTATGATCAAGAATTACGGTTTCGTTTTCAAGGAGAAAATGGTGAGCTCTGGGCGCAGGCGAGTCTGCTACGAGGATTGCTACATTATTATGAATTTATCCGAGAAAGTGATGTGTTAGCGGCAGTGATTCGTGCTGTTGCTGTGACCATGCAGGCGTATCCACGTGGTGGTGCGAACCCGTTTGCGGGAACTGATAACTTCGCTGGTGTCAGTCATGGTTTAATGTTTGTCGATGTTTTGATTCAATTAGAAAGATTGACGCACGATGAACAGTATCAAAGCTATGCTATTTGGCTATATGAACAATATAGTCAAGCGGAAGTGAGTGAAGCCGATGTGCAATGGCCACGGCTCATCGAACACGAGCGTTTTGCCGGACATGGCGTTCATACCTATGAACACCTTCGCGTCTTAGCTTATGTGGCGCTGAAAAGTCAAACACCAGTCTATGTACAAGCACTGCAAGCCTATTTAGCCCAATTACCATCTTATCTGACACCAAGTGGTGGTCCAATTGGTGATGAATGGATTTATGAACAAGTTGCCGATGCGACAGTGACCGGGTATGAATATTGTTCAATCTTAGAATTACTCGACTCGTATCGCTTATTATTAGAATTAACTGGTGATTTACGCTATGCCGATGCAAGCGAGTGGCTCTTTTTCAATGCGGCTCAAGGAGCAAGACACCCCTATCATTCAGGAATTGCCTATTTAAAAACCGACAATTCGTATGCGATGATGGGAGCATTTCAACAAGAACAACCACATTGTCATCATGAAGCACAAACGCGTTATCAATATTCGCCAACTCACCAAGAAGCCGCCGTTTGTTGTGTACCTAACGCTGGTCGTTTAGCACCAACCTATCTGCAAATGCAGTGGACGACAACGGAGACAGGGTTTCAAGCGAATGTCTATGGCGCGAGTCGTTTCCAAACTCGCTATGACGGTGTAGACGTGACAATTACGCAACAGACGAATTATCCGTTTAATCAAGATATTATATTTGTGATTGATGTCTCCCAATCACTAGAATTCACGTTGACGTTACGCAAACCACAATGGTTAGCGAGTTATCAACTCGAGGGTGAGGCGCAAATTATTGCTGAAAGTGAGACAACTGTGACGTTACAAAAAGTCTGGCATGCGGGTGAACGTGTGACACTGAAATTGGCATATTGTCAGCAAGTCCATAGCGATCAGCAACAGCAATACTACTATAGTTATGGACCACTCCTTTATGCACTGCCAATTCAGGCCCAAGAATATCAAAGTAAAACCTTCTCGGTTGCTGATTTTGCCAATTATCAGTATCAACCAACAGTACCTTGGCAACCAGTGCAACTCACAAAGCCGGATATCCAATCAATTCAAGCCGGAAGAAGTTGGCAGCAACCAGGAACATTGACACTGGCTACAAATAGTGAGGAATTGGCACTCATTCCAATTGGTGCGACAATTTTGCGACAAACGACTTTTGTACATCTTGACTGTATGTAGAGTAAGAGTTCATTTTCAATCAGCTGAAATAGTGGTGTATTGGGTAATGGTATTCTTAATTTTACTGATTGCTTGGATGTAGCTTGAATGATATTCTTAAAAAGAATCTGCTTGAAAATGAAATTGGAGGTTTATAATGGAAGATTTTGATAATTATGGTGTTACCGAACGATACAGAAATGAAGCGACACTCTATCCCGAGCTTCAGCTCGCACGTGTGATTGCCCAATTTCAAGGAAGTTACAAGGTAATGACTGAAAGTGGCGAAAAACGCGCCCAAATTTCTGGGAAATTTCGTCATGAAACGACAGAACTAGCAAAATTCCCTGCTGTTGGTGACTATGTGATGATAACTGAGAATAATTCAAACGATGTGGGAATGATTCAACATGTTTTAACTAGAAAAAGTGTCTTCTTACGTTCAGCAGTTGGTGTTCGTAATCAAGCTCAAGTAGTTGCTGCGAATATCGATACACTCTTTATTTGTATGTCTGTCAATAGTAATTATAATTTGAATCGATTAGAGAGATATTTGGCTATTGCTTGGGATAGTGGAGCAGTACCAGTTATCGTGTTAACAAAAATAGATTTGTGCTCTGATTTAGCACAAATTTTGCTTGAAGTTGAGACAGTATCAAATTTTAGTGATATTATCACTACAACGATAGAAGAAGAGAATCTCAGTAAATTTGCACCGTATATCAAACATGGGAAAACTGTAGCCTTCATTGGTTCTTCAGGCGTCGGAAAATCAACCTTAATTAATCAATTATTAGGTGAAGATCGTCTCACGACACAGAATTTAGGGAGAGACGATAAAGGCAAGCATACAACAACGGGAAGAGAGTTATTCGCTGCACCACTAGGTGGGGCAATGATTGATACACCGGGCATGCGAGAACTAGGTTTGCAGCAAGCAGATATTGAAAAATCTTTTGAAGATATTGAAGAGTTAGCGAAACACTGTAGGTTTAGTGATTGCACACATACGACAGAACCAGGTTGTGCAATTCAGCAAGCGATGACAAATGGGTTACTTGAGCAGAGGCGAGTTAATAATTACTTGAAACTAAAAAATGAACTTGGTTATGAAGGATTAAATAGCAAACAAATCGAACACCAAAAGTTAGAACGCATGTTTAAAGAGGTAGGCGGAATGAAAAAAGCCAAAAAATTTGTGGCTGAGAAGCGGCACGTAAAATATAAATAAATTGAAAAAATTCGTAAATAAAAGCATCCTCATGAATGCGGTGCTCCCCATTATTTGTGTCCAAAGCATGGGGAGCAGTGCAGAATGTAAGGATGCTTTTTGATGATTTATTGACTGGATCCACCGAAGATGAGCTGTAGAGATTCGTGATTTCCACCACTTAGCTCACAATTGTAAATTTTTGGCGGTATGCTCGCGGTGTTATAATATATTTCTTTTTAAAACAAGTACTGAAATATGCCGAGTGTTCAAACCCGCACTCATAGGCGATATCAGTGATTGATAACGTTGAGGTACGTAAGAGTTCAGCTGCTTGCTGAAGCCGGTATTGTTGAATGTATTCACCACACGTAATTCCCGTCTGTGACTTGAAAAAGCGCATAAAATGATACTCACTGTAATCAATACTTGCCGCGAGTTCTTGAATTGTGAGTGCCGAATGAAAATTTTCGTGAATATGAGTAATCACTTGCTTCAATTTGGATAACTTCTCAGTCGTCGCCGTTAACGGTTCATTTTTTTCGGATGCGAGTTGGTAGTGAAACAGCGTGTAAAATAATAAGAATAATTGGGCCCTGATTGCTAATTCGAAGCCATACGGTTTTTGGCGTTCAATATGAACTAACTGATTAAATATCTGCGTAATTTCACTGTAGCCGAGTGTTGTTGGGACGATATGGGCCGTTATTTCAATCCCGTCATTGAGTAATGGATTTAAAAACTTCATTTGACAGTTGTCTAAGTAGTTATGATCGAGCAAATGTAAATCGAAGTCAACTACTTGACAGGTGCACGTTGTCGTTGTTGCAGTACTTGCATGCAATGCACCACGGGGAATGAGGAGAAAATCACCAGCTGATACAGGGTATTTTTTTAAATCAATTTGAAAGGTGCTCTGACCAGCAAGGATGGCAACAATTTCCATCTGATGGTGGTAGTGAAGCGGTAAATCTTGTTCATTCTGAATGAGTGTATAAGTTGTTGCGGTCAAATCAACAAGGTCGCTTAAATCTGGTTGTAATTCTTTCAATTCTGTGAGTAACATTGAGCAATTCTCCTTTGGTCTGAAGCAGTATTTTATAAAAAAATCACAGGATATTGGAAGTATTCTGCATTTTACTTCGTTATAGTATCAGTATAACAGAAAAAGAGAAGCGGAAAAAGTTGAGGACTAAAGAATGAATAAACATGCAATTTTTCATCGAAATACGAGTAACTATGCCTATGCAATCAATGAAACAACAGTACGGATTCGGCTAAGAACAGCCCATAATGATATTGAAGCGGTAAAAATTTGCTTTGATCATCCCCTTGGCTGGCAACCAGATGAGACTGGGGTTTGGCACTGGTATAAGCAAAAGGAGCCGATGACGAAAATTTATGAAACCGAATTATTTGACTATTGGCAAGTTGAAATTACCCCCAAAGATTTCCATATGCACTATGGCTTTTTATTAGCTGATGGACAAGAAACGTTACTCTATGTCGAACGTGGTTTTTTCCGGGAAGATGATCCGGCAATTATTGACGATATCAATAGTTATTTCAATTTCCCGTATATCAATGCGATTGATGTCTTCACGGCACCAAAATGGGTGGAAACGACAAACTGGTACCAAATTTTCCCAGAACGTTTCTGTAATGGAGATGTGAATTTAAATGGGGCGGAGGTCCTTCCCTGGGCGAGCTGCCCACCGAAAATGGAAACGTTCTTCGGTGGTGATTTGGCAGGGATTACCCAAAAGCTTGATTATCTCCAGACATTAGGGATTGATGGCCTCTATTTAACGCCAATTTTCACGGCGCCAACATCACACAAATATGATACGATTGACTATCTGGAAATTGATCCGAACTTTGGTGATAAGAAAACATTCAAAAAACTCGTTGATGAAGCACATAGCCGGGGAATGAAGGTCATGCTTGATGCGGTCTTTAATCATATCGGTGATCAATCGCCACAGTTCCTTGATGTCATTGCCAATGGCAGTGAGTCACGATATTATGATTGGTTCTATATCAAAAACTGGCCGGTGACAACGCCAGAAGGTGAGTTGATTGGTGAAAACTATCGGAATTTTGTACCAACGATGCCGAAATTGAATACCGAACACCCAGAAGTCAAGGCGCATCTGTTACATGTTGCTACCTACTGGGCTCGTGAATTTGCGATTGATGGTTGGCGATTAGATGTTGCTAATGAAGTTGACCACCAGTTCTGGCGTGAGTTCCGCCAAGCAGTCAAGGCCGTCAATCCAGACTTATATATTCTCGGTGAAACCTGGCATGATTCACATGCTTGGATGCAAGGTGAACAATTCGATGCGGTGATGAACTATCCATTGACAAAACCAATGCTCGAGTGGCTAGCAACGCAAACGATTGATGGGATTACGGCCCAACAGTCATTTGTTGAAGCTTTGATGCGCTATACCGATAATGCCAATGCCGCGATGTTCAATTTACTTGATAGTCATGACACGCCGCGATTATTGACATTAGCCAATGGCAATCTTGAACGCGTAAAATCATGTTACACCTGGATGTATGCCAGTCCTGGTAGTAGCTGTATTTTCTATGGTTCTGAAGTTGGGGTGACCGGTCTTCAAGATCCTGATTGCCGTCCATGTATGCCATGGAGTGGGGCAGAACACCAACATCCACTCTTTCAACATCTGCAAGCCTTGATGCGCTTACGAAAAGAACATCCAGCTTTCCATCCAAGTGTTCCCTTGCGTTTTGTTCACGTTGATGCCAATCTGCTTGTTTGCCAAAAACAAGTGGCATCACAACAAATCTTCATCGCAATCAATGGAGGGACAACCCCTGTGAAATATGTGCTACCAGCAGCACGCCAATGGTCCAATGTTTTAACGGGTGAACGACTCGCAGTGACACTGGCATTAGCACCTGGTGAAGCGTGCCTCTACGAATAAATCTGTATCAAAACCGACACTCTCATGCGTGTGAAGTCACAGCTATGAGAGTGTTTTCTTATTTTTTGAGAATTCTGCTAATTTAGGCTCGTTTTTTTAGCAAGCTACGCTATAATAAAAAAGAAAGGATGGTGGAGTAAATGGAAAAAACAGTTACGAAACGCAAAGTTGTGATTATCGGTACTGGACTCGTTGGTTCGAGTTGTGCCTTTAGTCTTGTGCATCAAAGTTTATGTGAGGAACTCGTGTTAATCGATGTCAATCACGAGCGAGCGGTCGGTGAGGCCCTTGATTTGTTACACACAATGTCATATATGCCAACGGTAACAAAAGTCAAAGCGGGAACGTATGCAGATTGTCATGATGCTAATGTGATTATTATCGCGGCTGGGGGACCACCAAAACCAGGTGAAACGCGCTTGGATAGCTTACAGACTTCAGCGAAAATTTGCCAGGCAATTGTGCCAGAAGTGATGAAGAGTGGCTTCTCAGGTCATTTTCTCGTCATTTCCAATCCTGTTGATGTGATTGCCTATTATGTGTGGCAATTATCAGGCTTACCGTCATCACACGTCCTTGGAACGGGAACGGCGATTGACTCGGCACGGTTACAAGCGATTTTAGCGCAACGATTTGGCTTAAATCCGAAATCAGTACAAGCAGTTGCTTTAGGTGAACATGGTGATTCGCAAATGGTACCGTGGTCACAAGTGATGATTGCGAACCAACCACTCGATCAGTGGTTAGCAGCACAAGGCCAAGTATTATCGCTAGAAGAACGGGCGCAAATTCGGACTGAGACAGCACGTGCAGGATGGGAAATTTTTCAACGCAAAGGCACAACATATTATGGAATTGCAGCCGCAGCAAATGCGATTGTCAAAGCTATTTTACATGACGAACAAACGGTGTTACCAGTGAGTACCCGTGTCACTGGCCAGTACGGTTATCACGATGTTTATTTTGGCACACCGGCTTTACTTGGGGCGAATGGTGTGGAAGCTGTTTACGAGGTGCCGTTGACCGCAGCGGAAATGGAACAACTCGCACACTCAGTGACAACTTTACAACAAGCACAAGCCAGTTTACCTGCAGTGATAAAGTCTGGGGTGGCAGAAGCATAATTGACTAAAAAGATGAAGAAGAAAGTAAGAGGAGCATGAACGATGATACGATTAATTGCCAGTGATATGGATGGAACGCTTTTAAAGGAGAGTGGTCACCTGCCAGCAGACTTCCCTGAGGTTTTTGCACAAATCAAGAGTGAAGGGGCAATCTTTGCAGCAGCGAGTGGGCGCCAATACTATAATTTATTAGAAAAATTTGCTGATTACGCTGATGAAATGCTTTTTTTAGCTGAAAATGGAACGCTTGTGATGCATCAGGGGCAAGAATTATATACGCATGCCTTGCCTCTTGATATTGCGCGTGCTCTCATTGAACGTGGTAGAACAGTGAAAAATGCTTTTGTGATTTTATGTGGAAAAGAAGCGGCATATGTTGAAAGTACCGAGCCACATTTCATTGCTGAAGTTGAAAAATACTATGCTCGCTATGAAATCGTTGAAGATTTACTTTTAGTCGAAGATACAGTATTGAAAGTGACAATGTGTGACTTTACGAGTGCACAAACAAATAGCTTGCCGGTCTTTGCCGATTATGTCGATCAATTACAAGTGAGTGTTTCTGGTCAAATTTGGCTTGATGTCACCAATCAAGGAGCAAATAAAGGTAAGGCAATTGCTGCGATTCAAAATAAACTAGGAATTACATTTGAAGAGACGATGGTTTTTGGCGACTTCCTCAATGATTTAGAAATGATGAGTAGTGGTTATTATAGTTATGCCATGCAAAATGCTCATCCTGAATTGAAAGCAGCAGCTCGCTTTATCAGCCCTTTAACGAATGAAGAAGAGGCCGTTACACAGATTATTAAAGAAGCTTTTCAAGATACAAAAAAATAAGGTAAATCGTTGACAATATCACATAAAAGCGTTACAGTAACAGTACATCATACCAATAACACCCTGCCCAGATAGTAAAATGATTTTTTTATCATTATAGGTTCGTTATTTGTATGACACAACAACGATATTGCTTGCTTATGAAAAATTTTTTTGCTATCATAAGTGAGTATTTTAATCAAGGAGGCTTTTCTCATGGGATTTTTTGACTTTTTAAAAGGTAAAAAAGAAGAAACGGCTGCACCGGTTGTCGAAGCACAACCAGCAGTAAGTACATTAGCAGCAGTAATGGATGGTGAAATTTTACCAGTAACGGAAACACCAGATCCAGTATTCTCACAAAAAATGATGGGTGACGGATACGCAGTTGTTCCAGCAAATGGAACAGTTGTTTCACCAGTTGACGGAACTGTTGAATTAGTATTCCCAACTAAACATGCAATTGGTTTAAAATCAGTTGATGGTTTAGAAATCATCATTCACGTTGGACTTGATACTGTTGGTTTACAAGGTGAAGGATTTGAAGTATTTGTCGCACAAGGTGATACAGTAACTCGCGGGCAAAAGTTACTTGAAGTTGATCTTGAAGCAATTCGTGACAAAGTGCCTTCATTAGTGACACCAGTTGTTATTTCTAACCTAGAAGGTAAAGAAGTTGAAGTAACAACAGGAGAAGCAAAAGCTGGAGATACAGTTTTAACTGTTAAGTAATGCTTTTCAACCCCTGACGTTCAGGGGTTTTTTTCTTACATGAACAAGAGTGAGGAAAAGTCGGGAGAGTTTCCTCATAGGTTAATGAAATGGAAGTGAACATTATGAAACCAAAAGCGAAAATGAAAATTCGAACACGGATTAGTATCGGAATCATGAGTTTTGCTGTACTTTATGTCGCTGTTCGCGTGATTGAGAGTTTATATATGACTGGGCAATTTGTCTTTCACTTATTTGATGCTGTTTTGTTTATCCTTTTCATCCTTGTCATTATCGCTTTTATAGCGAAAATGGGGAAAAAGAAACCACAGGAGTCACAACCAACCAACTAATTATCAGTATGAAAATGAATCCGCTTAATGTCGCTTTATGAACGGCACTAGGCGTTTTTTTTATGGAAAAAATTTTAAAAAAGCCATTTTGCCTAGAAAGCGAGTATATAGAGTTGAAAGGGGGGAATATATGATGCACAAGTGGAAACAAAGCATCGTTCAGTGGTGTGAGCGACCACAGATGCTGTTAGGGCTTGTTGGAATCAATCTGCTTGCAACAGTCGGACTTGGGATTATCGTTACGATGACAAGTATTCGCATACCAAAAACAATTGATCAATCAACGGTAGTGACGCAACCTCATGTTCCAGAGACTAATTCGCAAGAAACTCCAGTAAATCCTGGATTACAGACACCACCAATTGGGGAAGAACCAACAAGTGAGGAACCACCGGTTGCCACAACTGATCAGCAGGCCGTGGCAAATGGCAAGGTCAACATCAATTTGGCTTCAGCAACATTACTTCAAGAACTACCAGGAATTGGGCCACAAAAAGCCCAAGCAATTATTGAATATCGCCAACAAACACCATTCGTGACAATCCAAGATATCCAAAAAGTCAGTGGTATTGGTGAAAAAACATTTGCGAAATTGGAAGCCTTGATTCTAGTCGAATGATCGCCTTAAGTGCAACAATTTTAATGGCGATTTGGCTTGTAACCGGACAAGCGAGTTGGGTGTTCCTATTCGTGATTGCTGCTAGCGGTGTTTTACTCGTCAAGAAACAGTGGCTTGAGTTTGCAGTTTTACTCGTATTATGTGGACAGTTAGTGGCTTTGCCACAGATTGAACCGCTCCAAGAGCGTGGCGAGCAGCAACAGCTCCAATTTACCATTACTTCGGTGCCAGTTATGACCGAGAGTGGCTGCCGTGCGTATGCGAAGTTGGCGAATGGAGAACCGTGGTTAGTCACGATGAGAACAAAAACGCAATGTGAGTTCGAATATGGGATGAAGATGCTGGCTACTGGTGTGCCAACACCAATTCAAGGTTTGCAAAATTTTCAATTATTTCAACGTTCCCGATTTTACACGCGTCAAAAGCAAGTCCGTGGTGAATTACAAGTAAAAGCAATCCACCAGCGAGAAGTTGCTACGAAGCGTTATGAGCAACAACTGGCGATTTTATCATGGATTGATCAGCGAATTGGACATCCCGAAGGGGCGATTTTATTCAAAGCAATGATTTTGGGAGAAACGAGTGAATTTTCCGAGGATGTACGAGCCGTTTGGCAAACATTAAACATCAGTCATATTTTAGCAATTTCGGGTCTCCATGCTGCAATCTTTATCACTTTGATTCGAATAGTTTGTCGTCGCTGTCACATACTCAAACATTGGCATCCGTGGATTATCGGGGGTATTTTACTACTCTTACGCTGGTATAATTTTGCATCGGTTTCGTTTACGCGTGTTGTCTGTATGTGGTTTATTAGCCTATTACTCGGGAAACGTTGGAGTCAGTACCAAAAATTGCTGATTGCGAGTGCAATCGTTGGTTTGCTTTGGCCGCAAGAATTACTAGGCATTGGCTATTATTATTCATTTAGTTGTGCATTACTACTCACGTTGGGGCGGAAATTATGGCAAAAAAAATGGGGATGGTTCGCGATTCCATTCACGTTACAACTGTGGCTGTTACCAATCACGTTATGGCAAACGGGAAGTTTTTTACCCGTGAGCTTACTGGCCAATATGTTAGCAATCCCTTTTGTGACGTTGTTGTTACCATTGCTATTAGTAATGCTACTTTTTCCGTTTAGTGCAGAATTTGTCGTGTGGTTTTATCACTGCGGTGTCTTTTTCTTTGAATGGTTACTTGAAATTGCTCCGTGGACACTGACACTTGGCCAACTCACACTACTGAGTTGTATCATAATTCTAGGTGGTCTTTATTTAGGTTACTATTACCATGAGCATCGCGCCTACTATCGTTGTGTATTTGTTAGTTTTGCTTGTATGAGTCTTGTGTTCATCAATTTTTGGCGTCAGCCGGAGGTGACAATGGTTGATATCGGCCAAGGCGATGCAACGGTAATTCTTGATGAGCGCCGAAAGGCATTTGTGATTGATACTGGGGGGCCGAGTAAGCTGGAAACAGACGATTGGCAGCGTGAACCAGTAGTTGAAGCATATTTGAAACAACGTGGTGTTCGCCAGATAGAAACGTTAGTCATCACTCATGGTGATTTAGATCATCTTGGCTATTCATTGGCTTTATTTGCTCGTGAAGACATTCGGATTGAAAACCTCGTTTTAGCTGCAATGCA
Source organism: Firmicutes bacterium ZOR0006 (assembly GCA_000798955.1). GTDB lineage: Bacteria > Bacillota_I > Bacilli_A > Culicoidibacterales > ZOR0006 > ZOR0006. The sequence goes on from JTLC01000015.1 coordinate 40,259, forward strand.
AAATGAGACGCCAGAAGAACAGCAACTCTTGCAATTAGCGACGAAATTAGGCACAAATATTCATTTTGTTCAGGAAGGCACGCAAATACAATTTGGGAAATTACAATTTAGTGTCTTATCACCAGTATCCAATCAACGTGTTAATATCAATAATCACTCACTCGTTTTGTGGAGCCAAATTGGTGGTTTGAATTGGCTATTTACCGGTGATATTGAACAGAGCGTGGAACATGATCTCGTCAAACGTTACCCTGACTTACCAGTCGATGTGCTAAAAGTCGCACATCATGGCAGTAAAACATCAACGAGTTTGCTATTTTTGCTGACATACCAACCAAAATATGCCTTAATTTCAGCTGGAAGGAATAATCGCTTTAATCATCCACATCCGACTATCACCAAGCGACTAGCAGATCATCAAGTGATGACGGTCACGACGAGTGAAGTTGGGATGATTCGATTTCGCCCTTGGAGTCAGCAATGGGAATGTGTTGAACAAGCGCTGTGCTTCCAATAGTCAGGCTATTTCTTTGTTTCGCTGTCAATGTTATAATAAGTGAGAGAAACAGTGAGAAAAGGGAGAAAACTGATGAGTGTTCATATTATTCTTGGCGAAGATCGCTATTTAACTGAAACAACGATTACGACACTTTGTCAACAAGCTGGACTGGCCCGTGATGATTTTGGTGTAATGCAAGGATCATTATTAGAACAAAGTTTACAAGATATCATTCAAGATGCGAATACGACATCATTATTTGCTGAGCGAAAAGTCATCATTGCTCGCGATGCATATTGTTTTACTGGGAAGCGTGTCAAACAAACTTTTGATGGTGAACATCAACTAGCTGTTTTAGAACGTTACTTGCAGCATCCCAATCCTGAAACAGTGCTTATTTTTGTTGTCCCTGCTGAAAAATTTGACGAACGTAAAAAAGTTGTCAAAGCACTCAAGCAGCTAGCGACAGTACACCTCGCACAACCATTGAATGATAAACAATTACACAGTTGGCTTGAGCAACAGCTAATTAATCGCCAGTTACAATTTGAGGCAATTGCCAAACAAGCACTATTAACCCGCTGTGATTTTCAGCTAGAAATGCTCGTGCATGAGCTTGATAAATATCAATTGTATGGGAAGCAAGAGCGCTATACTGTTGGAGATGTCGAAATGCTGACACCTGATAATTTACAAAGTGATATTTTTCAATTTATCGATGCTTTATTGTTAAAGAAATTTTTCCTTGCACAAAAACAGTTGGATAAATATTTACAAGAGGGGGAAGATGTCTTTGGAGTGATTGCCTTAGTTGCTAATCAACTCAAACTCTTACTCCAAGTGAAAGCTTTACATGATAGTGGCTTAAATCCACAAACGATTGCTTCGCGATTAGGTGTTCATCCATACCGCGTGAAACTAGCGTTGGAAAAATCACGGCAACATGCACCACAGCTCGTTATGCAAACTTTAACGGCATTAACAGAACTTGATGTTCAAGTCAAACAGGGACAAATGGACAAGAAATTAGGTTTTGAATTATTTATGATTCGTTTTTGTCAGTAGTGACCAAAAAATTATTTCCACAGTATGCAGAAATAATCAGTAGTTACACAAGTCAATAACACAAAAATGGGGGGGAGCGAGTATGCGCCTCCTTTTTTGGTGTTTACCGTTGAAATATTAGCTGAAAATTCATTTTTTTCTTTGTATAATGATGAGTATAAGATGACAAAAGGGGGAGAATTCCATGGTAAAAAATCAATGGTATGTGGTTTTGCTTGCGAGTGATGTCAAAGTTGGTCAAGCAGTCGGATGTACTCGCTTCGGTACCAAACTTGTGCTCTGGCGCGATCATAACCAGCAAGTACATTGTATTTATGATCGCTGTATCCACCGGGGGGTGTCTTTATGTAAAGGCGAAGTAAAAAATAATCATATTATGTGTCCATTTCATGGGTTTGAATTTGACGGTAGTGGTCGGTGTGTGTTGATTCCTGCAAATGGACAAGTGACACCGGTTCCGAAAGGCTTTCAGACGCAAGCGTATCGTGTTGTTGAAAAATATGGGTACCTTTGGCTCTATTATAGTGATCAGTTTCCAGAAACAGATGAAGTTCCGTTTTTTTCGGATTTAGCCGCTGAAAACGGTGCTGCTTTTGCGACAAACGACTTTGTTGATTTATGGGAGACACACTATACGCGTGCTGTTGAAAATCAACTAGATGTTGTGCATTTACCGTTCATTCATCGCAAGACAATTGGGAAAGGAAACAAAACAATTGTCAACGGTCCGTACCTCGAAGTGGATGAAGAACAAATGATTATTCGGACATATAATGAAGTTGATCATGGGCAGAAGCCAAAATCAGCACAGGAAATTGCTGAACAGGTTTTACAAAAAGAATATAAACTCGAATTTCGTATGCCAGCTTTATGGCAAAATCACGTGTTTGATAAACTCCGAATTACAATTGCTTTTTCGCCAATTGATGAAGAACATACGATGATTTATATGCGGACGTGGCAAAAAATCATGACAGTACCAGGACTAAAGCAGGTCCTTAATTGGCAGTCGATGCGTCAAGCAATTCAAGTGCTCTATGAAGATAAATATGTTGTTGAAAGCCAAGAACCAAAAGCAACATCATTGCGAATGGGAGAAAAACTTATTAAAGGGGATCAACCAATCATCGTTTTTCGGCAAATGCGTGAACGTTTATTACAAGAAATGGACTAGAACAAGGGTATCCTTGTTCTTTTTTTTAGCAATTTTATTAGTTAGCAGGGGAAAATACCGAGTTTGCTTTGCAATTCGTTAGGTTTTGATTTAAAATAAAGAGTGTAAGTGGTAAAAAAAGGGGAGAAAATATGAAAACAAAAACGATTCAATATTACGAGCAACAGGTGACAATTCACGAGCCGTATTATTCACAAGCAGTAACTGCATTTCCCTTTAAATCATGTACGACGTTAATTAATCATCTAGTGACATTTTTAGATGTAAAAGTATTGGGTGATTTACCTAATGATTTTGCGACACTTCCATTTCAAGTGAGCGAAAAGAAAATTCATAAATTTTTTGAACAAGTAGCAGAATTTACATTTATCTCGCCAGATGATCAATTTAGTTTATTATTTGCGGGACGAATTATAACTTTACCGCCAACAATGCTCACTGAAGTCATTGATCCAATTGATTATGAAACGTGTCCCATTGTCATTCAACGGTTAATGGAACATGGCTGGACAACATACGGGCAATTACCAGCCCAACTTGCAAGTTTAGAAAATATGCGCTCAATCGGTCACAAAGCTATTGAAAAGTTTGTGGATCACTTGCATCATGTAATTGCCAGACACGAGGCATCGTTACGTCGACTTTCGCAAGCAGGAAGCTTTACACTACAAGAGCAAATCCAACACGAGTTACAACGGATATATGATGAATTTCAAAATTACACAAGTGAGAGCTTTAGTGATCGCGATTTGTTTATTTTCGAAAAATTCTATGAACAATATTTGACAGATCATCGCTGGACGCTCGAAGCTATCGGTCAAGAGTTAGGGGTGACTCGAGAACGAATTCGACAAATTCATCAAAAAAATAAACGCCGACTGCTAGCAATTGCACAACCGATTATGCCCTTACTCATACAAGAGATTGAAAAGCGGCATGGATTTAGTCGGATTGATTTTTTCCGAACAATCGATTTCACGAAGTTTTTGGTGACAGAAGTGTTATATGAGCAAGGCATTTACTTGTATAGTGAAGAATTGGCAATTGTGACAACATATCAAAAGCCGCAATTACGGCAGTTAGAAGAAAAAATTGCTGATTATGTCGAAGGAAAAGCGCAATTTCAATTGCTAACGTCTTCACAAACAAAAGCAATTGGCGAGAAAATCAAACGGAAATTTGCAATTCGATCAACTATTTTTATTAAAGAACAGCTACGAAAACTCTTTTTGCCGACCCGAAATCGTCAATACGTCTTACGTTCAATTTCAAAGGCACAAATTGTCGACATTGTCTTGCAACAATTTCCACTAGGAATTGAATTGTATAAAAATGAAGAGCAAATTCGGCAGTTAGCTAATGAAATTGTTGCTCAAACATTTACAAATGAGAAAGATCGGGCAATTGTCGGTTTAATCCAACGCGAAGAACTGCAATATCGGATTTTACTGTGGGGACGTGGGTATTATATTCATCGTAATTTTGTCACGTTAGATCAAACACTGTTACAAGAAATTCATGAGTATTTAGAACAATTGCTGACGAGTATCCCTTCAACAACGGCGGAGCATGTTTATGAGCAATTTGAATCATTACTCCAGGCAAATAATATTCCCAATAAGTACGCCTTATACACTTTGTTGCGATTGTCAAATTCGACGGCGGTTATTGCCTATCCAGAATTTCCCAAGATTATGCATGCTGAAAAAAGCGGGGAAAATTATGATAATCGTTCCCAAATTGTTGATTATTTAAAAGCCTGTGGCCACCCGGTGACAACTGAACAATTACGGAAAGAATTTGTCGAAGTACGGGGTTGGAAATTATATACGCTGACAGCAACACTCTCATATAGTACGGAAATTATTTCGACGAACTATAGTGAATATGGATTACTTGCCTTTTATCAACAATTTCAAAAACGCGATTTTCTCAAAATTGCGCAAACAATTCGGCAAAAGTTAGAAGAGCAGCTTATCATTGCAATTGATGGTATCTTTTATGAGTACGAGAGTACGTTAGAAAAGAGCGGGATTCAGTCCCGACAACTACTCTATTCGTTACTCAAACATTTCTATGGTCATGAGTTTCGCTTCACACGCTATCCGCATATTGTCAGTGTCGATTATCACGATGATATCTCATTTGCCGCAATTATTGAAAATTACTTGTTACAAGCTGGTGAATTAGTCAATCGTTCGCAAATGCTCGAGTGGCTTTCGCAAGATGTTGGGGCAAATAGTCGGACATTTGATGCTGTTTTACAGAAATCGGCGGCAATTATCGCATATACAAACGGACAAACTGCTCAATATATCCACCGTGATATTTTAGAGTGGAGTGAAGAGAAGCAAAAGCGACTTGGGGAACTCGTTCATGAACATATGCAGCAAAAACCATCAACATTTGTGAGTGCGCAATGGGTGCTCGATAAATTTACTTTACCGCAGCTCGGGCTGAAATTACCGTGGAATAAAGAACTGTTAATCAATTTATTGAAACGTGATGAAAGTTTTGTATTAATTGGTTCAGAATCACGAATTATCGTAGAGCGAGATAATTTACAGGGTATTCATTCGAACATGACTTTTATTGCTCATGTAATTCGGCGAAAATTTGGCGGCAAGACAACAGTCGAAGAACTTCGCTATAAATTGAAATCATATAATTTTTCTCGTGATGGGGACTTTTTAGAAGATACAATGAAGGCATTAGCAGTAGAACAAGCACCATTCTTTATCGATGGTGAAATGATTGCGTTGAAAAATTAGAAAGAAACCACGAAATATGTGGGCTAAATTGCCAAACATTTCGTGGTTTCTTTTCGAACATAAAAATTAAATGTTTTTTTGGTTTTTAAGATGAATAAATTCAAAAAAAGTGGTATAATCACTCACAGAGTGGTAAGCAATTTTACTACTGTTGGCGAAGGGAATGCAAAAGATGAAAAAAAATACTATTCTGTTAGTTGTTAGTATTGTCATTATGGTGATGATTCTTACATTCGCATTGAGTAGCTGGAATAAAGAAAGTGAAGAAGAGATCGTTCTACGATTTGGAACATGGTCATCATCACCAGCAGAAAATGTTGTGCTTGATCGGGTGATTGATGTCTTTACGCGCAAAACTGGTATTTATGTTGAACGAGAGACATATCCATATAACTATAGCTCAATTATGACGAGCAAGCTGCGTGAAAATGAAGAACCCGACGTTTTTTTTGTGTCACAAATGGATTACCGTTTTTGGCAACATAATGGTTGGTTAAAAAATGTGAATGATCTAGTCGCAAATCCCGGTGATTATTATCGTCCAATTCGAGAAACATTCCGTACGAGAGGTGAGTTTTACACCGTACCGAAAGATTTCGCTTCAATTATGTTGTATATCAATGAAGATTTATTGAATGAAGCTGGTTTCAAACTTGAAGATGTCCCGCAAGAGCTTGCAGCAATGCCTTCTTTTTTAGAAGCATTACAAGCTCATTTGCCCGAAGGGATTACGGCAATGACTGTCGATGTGCAATTTGAGAATTTTATGTCATTATTTGAAAAACTTGATCCAGTTGCGTATTCAACGTTTGATTTTGCAGAATCGGAACCGATTCAAGACTTTATTCAACAATTTAGTCAATTAGTGCAAAGTGGTGCACTCAAACTAATGAATGAAAATTTAGAGCAAGAACGTGCGGGCGAACAATTTCGTAAACAGGAGACCGTCCTTACATTGGAAGGAAACTGGCTATACAATGATTTAAACTATTATGAATCACCATTTCATTATCATGTTGAACAATTACCACAAATCAATGGGAAAACGCCAATGGCAGCCTATTTTACTGGTTATGGTATTTCAGCCGATACTGAATATGCCGAAGCAGCCGGGCTTTTTGTCAAATATTTGACATCAGCATTTGCCCCTTACGTTGTAGATAATATTTCGTCTTTTCCAGCAAGTGCCTCAGTAGCAGCAGAAGTATTCGGCAGTGAAAGTAATCTTGATGATATTGGTTCGGCAATGGTAGAAGGACTCGGAAAAGAAGTAGTTGTCGGTCGAAATTATTACCATGTCATCTATTCCTACTACTTTGGCATGCATTTACCAGAAATCATCGCAAATCCCGAAAATTCAGCCGCAATTTTTGAACAAATTTTAGCAGAAGCTGATGGTGCCGACAAGTATGTACGAGAAATCATTGAAATTCGGAATGAATAATACAGCTATTTGAAAGGAATTTTGAGATGAAAGCAATTTTTAAACAGTATGAGGCTATTTTTATTACGTTAGGTTTAGCGTTACTGGTATTAATTTTTACAAAGTGGGATCCCCAAATTATGACTTTTGTGAGTCTATTCTTACTCCTTGAGGCAGTTTATTTAGGTATTACCTATCTCCGACAACGAAAAAAATAATAAATAATTACTGCAAAGCAGTCTTTCTAAGGAAAGACTGCTTTTTTTGTTTTCTTGCCTCACTGCAACTGTAGTACCAATTCGCCTGATACTAGCGTTCGTTTTGCTTTCGTCGTCTTTTTTGCAAACAGATTACAGATGTCTTTCTTCTTTTTGTGCATTTCTACAAATGAACCGTGTTTTTAAATATTTAGTTAAAAATAAATAATTCAATAAATAAACAAATTTTTGGAATTAAACCAATAAAAATGCTATTTCATCATAAAAAAAGCCTTTTTAATTGTTATTTTCTATAAAAACAGAAAATTTAACAAAAAGCAACAAAATATAGTATTAGTTTTTATTCGTGCAAATTCACAAATAAAAACGATAAAAATTGTCAAAATAACATTTAAAATTACAAAACGAAAAAAACACTTCTCAACTCTGGTTTACATAATATACATTATCGGAAGTAACAAAAAAACCAGCCTCTTGAAGAAAGCTGGGTGTTTAGCGAGAATAAATATCTATACAATCATGGCTACTTCCACCTTGTAAAAAAAGCTGGTGAAGCGCTGACTGCTAAGTTCTGTTACTAGTATAGCAAATTGCAGCACTAAATTCAAGCTAGGATCCTATTTCTCCAAAAATTGGTATGACTTGTTCCCTGTTAACAAAAAGAACACTTAAAGTTTAAAATATAGCTGATGAAATTGCTTGTGAACACTTGTAATAACTGAATATCTTTTTATAATAAACGTATCTTTAATGAAATTTGTCGGTTAGAGACTGGAGGCTAGATTATGACTTTAGATGATGTAAAAAACAAAATCATGGCACTTGCTCGATTCCATCGTGAAACAGATGTTGATGCAGCGCAATTTCATCTCGAAGATGAGGAACGGACACTCACACGCTTACAAGATGATGAGGTCTGGTACCATATTGTCGAGTTAGAAGAATTGACTGGAGCTGATTTTGACCGGCGCGATGCTGTTCACCTCTATCGAAAAACGTATTTAGGTGATTAAAAGGCTCATTGAGCCTTTTTTATTCCTACTCCTCCTGCTCTTGTGAAGAGTTACTACCTGTAGATAAGTAAGAAAGAAAGGGTGATTGTATGAAACCAACAACTAAAACATTACTCCCAGCACTGGCAACAACAACGATTATTACTGGCATAATCGGTATCAACTATACAATTGCTCATCAATTGACACATCCTAAGCGTTCAAGTATTTCGGTGCCGCCAAATCAAGCGGCTTTAATCTATGAAGATATTAGTGTTTCAACACCGGATCAGTTGAATATTAAGGGTTGGTTTTTACCCGCACAAAACAATGGTGAAGAACATTTAAGCCAACAAACCATTATCTTTGCCCACCACTACGGTGGTTCACGGACAAGTGATGAATTAGGCTCATTAGAATTTTTCAAGAATTTTCTGCCAAAGGGCTATAATATCATTGCGTTTGATTTTCGAAATTCGGGTTTATCTGATGGTGATATGACAACGATGGGGGTTAGTGAACAAGATGATTTAGCAGCTATTGTTGCTTGGTGTAACCAGCGGATTCCCAATGGTCAAATTGTCTTATGGGGCTTTTCGATGGGAGCAGCTGTTTCGCTTAATAGTGGTTGGCAATTCGCGAACGTCGTTGGGGTCATTGCTGACAGCAGTTTTTCTGACTTGTCGCGATACTGCTTAGAGGCATTGGAAGCTTGGGCACCAGTAAACCCATTAATTTTTAGTTATCCTGTTTTTTTGATTTCACAATATGTCTTAGGGATTAAGGCAGAAAAAATGAGTCCCTTAAAGGCGATCAAAAACTATGAAAGCTGCCAACTGTTATTAATCCATTCGCATAAAGATCGAATTATTCCAGTCCAACATGCCATGGAACTTTATGCAGCAGCAAACCCAAATACGTGTGAGCTTTGTATTTTCCCTAGTGAAAATCATGCTGCTTCTTATTTTACAAATTCAGATCTTTACTTACAAAAAGTATTTGCTTTTCTGCAACGAAGCTTTCAAACAGCAGCATTATCACCGTTAACGGATGATATCTTACAAAAACGAGCATAATGACAAGTGCATATTTTCCGCAATACTAGCACTAGATACAGAGAAATGACGTGACGATGGCAGTAAGTCTAACGCGTCATTTTTTATATGTAAAAAAACCGTATCACTTAGAGCGATACGGTGATAATTTTGGTTAAGTAAATAATGCACTACTGTTACTGGTGCTAATTTGGAGTTGTTCTGCATGCTCAAGTCCAGCAATGAGGCTGTGAGCAGCGCTATTGGTAATCACGCGCTCTTTAAACTCTGTTCCACCAAACAAGACGTTTTGTACCGCAAACTGAAGGCGGGTATGTGTATCGCGTATTTGCAGATGGTGGAGTTTAGCAATAGTGACAGCTTCAGCTTGAATCAGCGCGCCCTTGAAAATCATTGTTTCTGGTGATTGTAAGAGTGAATTTGGCGCCTTTAACTCACCAAGATCAATTGTGAATTGACTGTGAGTTATTGTCAGACCATCAATTTTGAAGAAATGAATATCTTTAAGGTGGAAGAGTGAAAGTGCTGGCTGTGTCGTAGTAATAAATAAACCGTTTATCACTAAATTGGACCATTCTAATGTATGAACCTGTTCAAAGATGAAGTATTCGGGTAAATATGCCCCTTTTTTCGTACTCAAGGCACAGTTGCGAATTGTAACTGTTTGATTATCATGAAACCGAATTGGTGTCGTGAACTGGGTCAGATCAAAATATGCATGCGCAATATCAACATGTTTACTTGTAATCAGGTGATAATCTTCCACTGGGAAGCGGACAAGCTCAGTGGCAGTAAATTTAAAATAGCGCTCGTTAGCAACTAAGACTCCTGATACAAACGTTTGTGTGTAATAAGTGAAATAATCGAGTAAGGGGTTGAGTTGCATAAAGTTATTTGTAAAAAGAACAGTATCTTGGAGGAGCACAATTTTTGCTAATAGTGTTAGTTGCTCAAGTTCTTCAGAAGTCAAAGCAAAAATATTGGCAAGTTCAGCAATGTACTGTAAGCTTTGCGGTGTCGGTTGGCTCTGACAGCTACTTAAAATTAAAGCATCGACAATAAAGGTGTAACGGTACGGTGTAGCGGTGATTAATGGGAGAAATTCATCAAAGATATACTCATCGAGATTCGTTGCTAATTGTAAATGCGCAACAACAGCTTCTTCCGGAGCGATAGCTGTGTGTAGCCGTGTGAAAAAAACGAGGTTCGTCATTAAATCACCTTGCAAGTGTGCTAAAACCGTCGCTAAGATGGTGCAATAGCGTGACTTTAATTGATTTTCCGCTTGGTACAAAGGGTGATTATGGTAGTGCATTTGATTTGCGAGACGTTGGACAACGTTGAGATCATATTCAGTAAATGTATTTGGGACTGCTTCAGACTCAGTAAGGCTGGCTTGCATGGCATGGAGCTGATCAAGAATACCAGTTAACTCCTGTTGTAAATGTTGTGTTTTCATATTATACTTCTCCTTCTTCTGATGGGACTAATGTGTGTGTGAATGGAATTGTTGCTGGCAAGTGCCAATTTTTTTGGAGATAGGCTTGAAACTGCTCAGCAAGAAACGGTGTTGCCAGTTGTGGTGTAGCTTGCACTGTTAGTAAAGCTTCAAAGGGATGCTGATCAGCTGTTAATGGCTGACGTTGTGTCCGCTTTTGAAAAGCCTGGAGTACTTGCGTTGTTGCGAGTAACGGTTGTAATACGGGACTCGTGGGAGCTTCGTCACCAAGTAATTGTTGAATGAGACGATGAAAACGTAGATGAAAAGTTTGCCACATGTTGAGCTCTTGCTGGAGTTGTTTCAGTTGGCTTTGATGTTTCGCCATTCGGACAAGATTGCTACTCGCCAATGTCAGTTGGCGTTGTTCGTAGTTAATCAGTAATTCTAAGGCGTGCTGATAGCTTGAAAATTGGATCTCGAATGCGTGGTAAATATCCTGATGTGTTGGGACAAGTTCTAATTCAGCTAATTCAGTTACAAAATTAAGCGAACTGAGAATTATCACATTTGTTTGTGTAAATTCTTGCGTCAATTGCTGATTGTCAGCAACAATAAAATGATACTTATTGGGAAATTGCTGAATTTGTGCATAGCAACTTGCTTTATTCGTTTCATCAAGAAAGTAGAGAAAATAATCTGTTAGCATAAATTGTTCTTGTTGAAATGGTAGTAAAAATACGAGTTGGCTCGTTTCAAGCTTTGGTGTTTGCACATAAAGATGCTGTAAAAGATGGGAGAAATCGGTGGGAAGTGTGCTGAGTTCTTCATAACTAAAAGTTTGTTGCATATGAAAAAGATTGAGTCCAAGTGCCATTTCTTCACCACTTTTGATGAATGTTGGTGTTTGGAGTTGATACCATGCTAAATCAAGCGAGGTCAAAAATTGGTGATAGTTACCGAACACCGTAACGGTTGCTGTTTGTTTTAAATTTGGATATAGCGTATAAAACAGAAATTCTCGATAAAGTTTCTGTAATGTCTGAACTGCAATTTTTGCTTGTGGACGATATGCAAATTCAATAATTTCAGGTAGTTGTTGCCCGAAGAAACTATGAAGTTCACGAAAATTATGTTGATCAACCACTTGTTCATAGGGTTGGATTAATTTATAGAAAAGTTTGTGTAATTCGTTCATAAGTATATTTTTTCCTTTCGTTCTCTTTTTATTTTATCATTTTATTCCAATCAGAGATAGAAATATTCGTGAATATCATGAGAAAAAAGTGGATGATTTGTATTTTTGTTAACAAATACAAGGAAAAGAAATTTTTTTCTAGGTATTTGTTAACATTTTTGCTATAATAGATAAAAGTTTGTAATTCAAACAAAAAAAGAATACATGAGGTGAAAAGATGAATCAATCTAAAAAAGTCGAATTCAAAAAATCAATAACGCTCTGGGGAGCGACAAGTCTCGTTATCGGAACAGTCATTGGAAGTGGTATTTACTCAGTACCAGCTTCAGTTTTAGCTGGTACAGGGTCACCAATTAATGCCCTTTTAGCTTGGCTCGTCGGTGGAATTATCACCATTTTTAGTGCTTTAACAGTTGCTGAAATTGCGGGAATCTTTCCTGAAGAAGGTGGAATTGTGACGTATATGCGTGAAGCCTACGGAAAAGTTGCTAGTGCATTAACAACGTGGGTATTTGCAATTATTTATTATCCAGCCGTGTTAGCAGTACTTTCAATTGTTGCGGGTGATTATACAAGAGCCCTCTTTTCTTGGCCAGAAACGGTCAATGGATTTCCGGTTAATGTATTAATTGGCCTTGGAACTTTGGCGTTTATTTTAATTATCAATATTATCAGTACAAAACTAAGTAGTCGTTTCCAAATTTTCGCTTCTTTTGCAAAATTATTGCCAATTATTGTATTATCAATTGCCGGGATTCTCTTTGCTTTTCAAAATGATACGGCAGTTAACTTCTCACAAGTGGCATCGGGAGCAACACCGTTAACAATTGCCACTTTTGGAACGGCAGTTGCTGCAACTTTATTCGCCTATGAGGGATGGATTGGTGTCGGTGCTATTGCTGGTGAGATGAAAAATCCCCAACGTGATTTAATGCGTTCAATTGTGATTGGTGTTGCCGTTGTTATTGTGGCGTATGTTCTGATGAATGTCACATACTTTTTCGTGATGTCACCTGATCAAATTTTAGGATCTGCAGCACTCGGAAGTGATGTCGCAACATTACTTTTAGGAGCAACAGGTTCACGTCTCGTTACATTAGCTATTGCCGTATCATTATTTGGGAGTGTGAATGCCTATTCAATGATTGCCAGCCGCTTCTTCTTCCAAGCAGCAAAAGACCGTGAAATTCCACTGAGTCGAGCTTTAGATAAATTAAATCCGAAAACAGCAACTCCGGTCCGTGCATTAATTGCCGTTATGTTACTAGCTGGATTATTTATGCGGCAATCATTTTATCAGTATTCCGCTTACGTAAATCACACGCACACATTGAGCGTAAATTTAAAGTGCCATTCTATCCATACTTACCAGCATTGGCATTTATCGCCGCTGTCTACATTGTTGTCTCAAAACTCTTTGCATCAATTACAAGCTTAGGGACTGGAACACCAGATTTATCAGCCGTCTTTACCCTTATTATTTTTGCACTTGGATTTATTATTTATATTCCCGTCTCAAAATACTATCAAAATGAACAATAAAAAAGCCAGCTCAAATTAGAGCTGGCATGCAGGCGTTTCTCACGAAGAGGACACCTGCTTTTTTTATTGTTGTACTGGCGTTGTTTCCGCAAGTGTGACTTGTGAATAAATTTGTCGAGCAATAAATTCAGTCTCTTCCGTTGAATTTATTTCACTTTCCAAAAATTCTAAGTAATCACCAGGAGAAAGCACACCACTAATGTGGGGATCACGAATCCCTAATCGATTCAAGAATTGCTCAGTCATCCGCACGCAATTACTATTTAATGCAAAATAGTATTTATAGCGCCGATCTTTAAATTTGTAAAATGTCGCTCCTGTTAAACGATAGAGCTGTGAAGCCGCATCATTTGCCTCAGGATCAGTAGTAGCGGGTGGATACCAGTCAAATGTATTCGCAAAGAGTTCTTGAAGTGCTGGTTCAATTTGGGCGATTTGCTCTGCTGTTAAGTTGATTGTATAACCCATAAGCACTTTTTTCTCTTGTTCAACAGCGTATTTCAAATACTTTTGCTTAGTAGTTACTGCCAAAACGCCCTCACTTATTAATCCCCCGAATTTAATACTTGCCCCATCATATGTTCCGTATGAAAGCACCATATCACCAATAGCAAAATCAGTATGTCCCATCATGAAGGGATCATTCTCCCAACTATGGATAAATACTTCGATTTGTACGGGTGATTTTTCAGTGGTTTTGACTAAATTTTGTTTATCCAAATACTTTCGGAAGTTTTCATCTTCTTTTTCCCGACTCCGATAAGTATTCATTAACTTACGTGGAAAGAGAGCTGCTTTGAGTGTCTCAGCACGAAGAAAGAAATAGCCACCTTTAACCCGGTGCTTCGTTTCAGAAAGCGACTGTCCTTTAAAAATGTTATCTAAAATCACGCTCAATCCTTGAAAAATCAGTCCAACACCAATAGTTGCCAAGAATAATCCTGTGCTAAAACGCGTCGAAAAGATGAATAATACGACAAAGAGAAAAGATGTTAATGATGATAAAAGCATTGCCCACCAATTTGTTTCTTGTGATTGTCGATATTGATTAGCAATAATCAGTTTGATAAATCCATCAATGAAAAACCAAAAACCAAGTAAAAGTGCGAGTAGAAATGTACTGAATTGTGGATATGCAATAATTAAACCACTCATCCCGAGATAAGCAAAGCCCCCAAGCACGATAATCAAGCGATGTTCAATCGGATAGAAAATCCCCTTAATGAGTAAAGTAATCCCGTTAATCACGGCAGCGATGAGTAGGGTGAAAATTAAAAAACTCAGGCTAAAACTTGGTGCAAAGATGATGACGAAACCAATGACAATTAAGCACAGATTCGTAAAAAACGAGAAAATATCAGTTCCAATTTCGCGTTTTTTAAATTGATAATCACTCATAAAAAAACCCCCTTTTTTGCTTATTCTAGCATAAAAAGAAGGTAATAAAACGCATTTGATTGATAATTACAATAATTTTAAGGCGCTATGCATCATTCAATCATGTTGACACTTGATACAATGAAAGATACCAAAAGATTTAAATACATGATTCAAGAAAACGTGCGTGGTATTTTGCTAAAAGTTCACTGATTTTTTGACCAATATAACAGTAATCCGTATCGGGTAAATTAGCGAGCGAAATGCGAATTGTACCAACAGGAGCATCAAATCCTGGACCATTCATCACGACGACATCTTCTTCTTTAGCTAAATTAAATTCAAACTGAATGGTATCCGTAGTCTGCCGAAGATAGTCAGCAAAATCACAGGTATATTTTTGTTCAGCTAATTGGTAAATATCGACGAGTGTATAGTAAAAAGTTTGATCGGAAATCGGTGGCATCGCCACACCTAGTGCCTCATAAAAAAGTTGATAACGATGATGAATGAGCGTACGGGCGTTCTGAACATATGTCTGTGTTGTATCAGTGAGTGTTCCAAGAGCAAAGAGTGCCATTTGAATTTGCTGTGGTGTTGAAAGTCCGGCAGTATGATGCATAGCGACAAAACGACTATCCGCCACAATACGATCAATAAAAGGGAATTTTTCAGGTTCAATAGCAATCAAGCCATATCGCTCAGCGAGGCGTGTTCGTTGTTCTTGTGGTAACTCATGAATTAAACGATCAAAAACATTTGCTTTTGCAGTGGCAATTAAGCCGAGTCGCCAACCTGTAGCCCCATATAATTTTGAAAAAGAATAGACAAATAATGTGTTTTGTGGTGCAACTTGGAGCACACTCTGATAACTCTCGCTAAAGGCGGCATAGACATCATCAGTAATGAGAATTAAATCCGGTCGCTGAGCAACAACCGTAGCGAGTGCTTGGAGCACTGCTGCACTCAGTGGGCGACAGCCAGGGTTGGAAGGATTTATTAAAAAGAAGGCTTTAATCTCCGGATTACATAATTGTTTTATTTGCTCCAATGTCACTTCGTATTCAGTAGTTTCACTTGCCTGCAAATTCAGCTCAATAAATTCAAAATCATTTAGTTCGGGAATCTCGAGATAAGGCGTGAAAATTGGCGTGCTGAGTGCAATTTTATCACCACTTTTGAGTAAAAAATTCTCTTTGAGTGCTTGGAACAGATAGCCAATTGCCGCACTTCCACCTTCAGTTGGAAAGATGGTTAAGTCCGGGAGTTCCGTCGCACGACTAATTTTCGTAATATAGGCTGCAAGAATTGACTCGACACTTTCTAGACAGCGATTCGGTTCCGGATAAAAATCGCCAAGAATGCCATTGACAAAATCGAGCAAAACATTTGAGCGTGATAAACCTAACGTTGTTTCACAATACTGGAAGCAGGCTGCTAAAAATTGATCGGTAGCTGCTACTGTTTGAAAGTTTTGCCACTGAACAGTGAGATCGCCTGCTACTACCATGCCAAAATCTCCCTGCGCTTGAGCAACGTCTAATGCAAAAGTTAATAGCCGAGCAAAAGCCGCGCGAGTAGAAATTTGGAGCCAATTCGGATTACCTCTTCCGGCATTGACAACAGCTTGCGTATGATGGTTAATTTTTGCTACTTCAATCAGTAACTGACTCGTATCAAACGGACTTAATGTTTCTAATTGCTCAGGATTAATCATTTCACCCAACCTCCTTTAAAAATAAAACAACGACAAGAATCATATATTGCAGATACATGCAAAGCTGATAAACTCGTCGTTGTTTAAAGAGAAAAAATTACAGGATCTCAACTCCAGTATTTTTCATTATATTTAATGCCATTTGTTGATATGTTTTTGCATCATGATCAGGTGCATCATATGTTGCTACTGCTTCATGGATGACTTTGACTGCAATTTTTGCCCCTTTATCGTGAAGGTACGTTTGTAGATTTAACACAAACTGTAACACACAGATATCAGTGCAACAACCAACAACATGAATTTCTTGAATCTCATCTTCAATCATCTGATCGACAACAAGGCGTGTGTAAATTTCATGCCAAGCATTCGTCGTTGATTTATAGATGACATTCGCTTTATGCAAAAGTGGTAAAATTTCAGGAATCACTTCTGACTCATGTGATCCAGCTAAACAATGTTCTGGATAAACAGCAAACTCTAAACTATCAGGTTTGTGTGCATCCGCAAATGCATAAACTGGGTATTTACGTTTGCGAAATTGCTTAGTTAACTCCACAACATACGGAACAATTGCTGCAACATTTGGACTACTCATCGGTCCATCATAAACAAATCCATTCACCATATCAACAATAAATAATGCTTTCTTTTCCATAGGAAAACCCCCTAAATTACTTGTGCTTATCATCATTATACTCGATAGTTTGCTAAAAAACTATATAATGATTTGAAATTTCATATTTTTATCGGCAGTTTCAGATTTGAGATTGGGTGTGAATTCAAAAAAATCCGTGTTGTTAGCGGATAGTACAACTGCTTGGCAATTTGGCACGCTTACTTTTGTAAAACAAAGAGATCTTCGAGTTTCGCTTGTAAATAGGCATACGATTCTTCAATTGCGAGATTATAAATTTCAGGGCCGATTGTTTTTAAAATAAAGTCAAGTAAGAGATAGGCTTGCAATTGGGTAATGGGTTCAAGGTTATCGCTAAAATACGTTTGTAACGCCTCGACAATCTCGGTTTCTTGGTGCTTACTAAATTTTAAGGCTTGATGAGTCATAAAAAATTCCTTCCTTTATGGATTTTGGATAATATGTTAGTGGTAAATTAGTCCTATTTCTCAAAATATTATTTGGGGTTTGTACACAAGGCTACTGATGGATATGCGTGTAGGTGTACATTTGGGATCACAGCAATTGCTCATCGAATAAACCTGTGTATCAAAGCGCTAGAGAAAAAGCCAGACGAGATGATCGAATGGCTTTTTGTATTATTCTGTGACATTAAAAAAATCAAAAGTAATCGGTTCCCCATCGAGCATGAGTCCGATTGCATAACTTTCGGGAATTTGTGTAGCTGTATCAGCATATTCGATGACAGCTACAAAGTCCGTAACAGTTCCGCCATTTTTTAAAGTGTCGCGCATCATTCGTTCCATTTCGGCTTGTTCACCGTAGCGATTGAGTTGTGACTCTTGTGGTGTGATATTATAGGCATTTCCGACCCCACCAAGACTATCAGCAATCACATGACCTTCATCTAAGTTTTTGGCTTCAGTTCCGGGAACTTTAGCTTCATCATTACAGTAGCGTTTTTTCCCCGCTACGAGTTCATCATCAGTTTGTAGGGTAATTTCATTGGCCTGAACATAGGCAAGCTGCCCATATTCATTTGTGTACGCATAGTATTCACGGTCACCATAGCCAATATCAACTTTAACATTCGCTTTTCGTTCGCCACTTAAATTGCAACTTTCTACTTCAATTGTTTTATTGTTGCTGTATTCACTTGGAACAATAAGATTTCCACTTGTGGTTGGTGTGCTTTGGAGCCCACATCCCGCAAGGGTGAACGTTAAAAGTAACCCAAGTATCATTTTCTTCATTGTTGTCATACCTTTACCGCTCTTTCTCTTTATCTTTCCTCATTATTATATACTTTAAATGTCATTTTGACAATTTAAAATTCCACTGCTCACGATCTTAGTCGTAATTCATCACTTTACTCATACCGCCATCAATCACTAAATTGTGTCCATTGATAAAGTCATTTTCGCTCGCACACAGAAATAATGCTGCATTGACAATGTCTTGTGGCCTACCAACACGCCCAGATGGATGTTGTGTATGATCAGAAGGCATCAAGTCTTGTTCATCTCCAATATGAATCCAGCCAGGGCTAATTGCATTGACAGTAACTGGGCGATTAGCAAGAGAAACAGCAAGGCTAGTTGTAAAGCTAATAAGCCCACCTTTTGTCGCACCATATAATTCCCAGTTTGGTTGATTTTGCTGTGCACGCGTTGAGGCAATATTGATAATCCGCCCAAACGAAGCACCAACATTCAATTCCAAAAATTGTTGGCTACATAAAATTGCCGAGGTTAAGTTCACCATCATCACTTTATTAATCTCTGTTGTTGTGACAAATCCGAGTGGCTCATCAAAGTAAGCAATTGCAGCATTATTAATCAAGACATGTACAACCGGATGTGCTTGTGTAATTTTGGCAAAAGTTTCCAGTGTTTCTTTTTGACTCCGTAAATTAACTTGGTAATAGTCCATTGTGGCTGTTAAGTGGGTTGGTCGTGAAACTTGGTCAATACCAATCACGTGGTAACCAGCATGTTCGAATCCGACCATCAGTGCAGAACCAATGCCACCAGCAGCGCCAGTAATAATACAAGTAGGTATCATAGCTTTTTCCTTCTTTCTATCTGGTAAGTTGTTTATAAAAACGCAAATCAGCATGCCGCCTTCCTTGGTACCAAACAAATTCTGGCACTTCGGCAAATTGTTGATAGCCACACCGACGATATAGAGCTTGGGCAGGGAGATTATAGGCAAAAACACCTAGCTCAATGGAACGAAACCCTTGCATAACTGCTTCGGATTCAATAAAATCTAGTGCGATTTTACCAATTCCTTTTCCTCGAGCAGCAATTTCACCAATACAGATACTAATCCAAGCGGCTTGTGGGTGCGATAATAACATGAAGAAATCGGCTTCGATACTCACATAGCCAATTGGACAACCATTTTCTTTAATCAAATACAACTTTTTTTTATCTTGGCTTTTTTCTGCTTGTTGTTGCAATGTGTGAACAGTGACTTTTGGCAGTGGCTCATCCGTAAAATTAGGACGACTCAAAGCTGAGGTATTTGGATCATTATCCCAACGTGCAATCCAAGTGAATGCTTCAGCATCGTCAGAGAAAATTTTTTGGAAAGTAATCATTTTTGCGAGCTCCTTTTGTATTACTGATTGTTATTATACCGTATTCTTGTTAAAGTGTGCAATTTTTCAATGAAAAAAAGTTGTCAAAGCTAACAAAAATAATGCGAGCTGCTTGCAAGTGCTCTTACAATCGAACCTTTGCTAAAAAACTATTAACAATTTTTGCAAACTGATTGATAGTGGCGATTAGTCAAAATTTCAGCATGCTGACCAACAAAAGCTTTTTTAGCCGTTTCATCGGCTTGTAACTGCCACATCAACCAAGCAGTCACATAACCATCGGCAAGATATAGAAGTTCGTGATGCTCGGCAAGTGAACGCCGAAGCTTTACTTTTAATACTGATGCAGGAATCCGCCGATAAATATCAGCTAGTTGTTCATCAGAAACTATGAACGTTTCTTCACTTTTTCCGGTACCAGCTAGTAGTAAAGTCGTAGCTTGCAGTTGTGATGGGTCATACTGCCACATCAGCTGCTCGGCAAGTTCCATATTCGTCGGACTAAGAGCGACAATAGTTTTGATGAGCTGACAATGATTTTGGACTGTAGCACTATTCATGACACCAACACCACCTTGTGAGTGACCAACTAAACCAATATTCATCAAATCGATAGCTTGATAGAATGGATTGCTATCCCAAGCATCGACAGTTTGGTTTTCATGTAGATGGATCAATAAACGCAGACACATTTCTGAGGAAAAACCATTCCAAGCATGGTGTTCTTGCGTACCAATGGTGATGAAACCCCAAGTGGCTAAGCGTTCAAGTTGTTTTTCGTATTTTGAGACAGGAACTCCTGTCCCATTAGCAAAAATTACAACTGGCCATTTTTGATTCTCGTTAGTCTGTTGTTCAGGATAATAGCAAATATACTTTTTAAAGCTACTCAAAGCTGAAAGTTCTTTGCGATAAACCTTGATGTAGCCACCATTCAGGACGTAATGAGCCTCAATTTCTCCATCCGTTTGAATTTTCCGCGTATATGTAGGCGTTAAAAGTGGTTTTTTTAGCCAAATTATGACTATGAGTAACATAGTAATTGTGAATATGATTCCACTCATGATACAGATAATTGTCATCGTCGATCTCCTAATAATAGTATCCTCGCTGAAGCAAGCAGTTTTAGCGTTTTTCGACGCAATAACGTAGTAAAGTTTTCAACTTCTCCGGTGCTGTTTTTCTTGGATCAGAAAGATAAATTTCACGGTGAACAAGGCTTTTGATTTCAAGATTGTTTTCTGCTATAAATGCCTTCATTTTTGCAAAACTGGCAGGCTCATCATCATATGACCCCAAATGAAGCAGCTGAACGACTAATCCATCGCTACTATCACTGATAAATACGTCATCAAGCAGTGGCTGTGGCTTCTTCTTTCGTACGTGAGCAAATGCACGAGTAATAATCGCATCATCAACAAAATTAGGTTGGCGAATCATCAAAGTATAGACGAGATGATTTTTGTCAAATTCTTGGCTTTGCCGACCAATTTCATTTAAATCCCAAAGACCTTCTAAGGGATATACGGTGTACTCAAAGTAACCAGGTGGGGTAAAACCGGTCTTTGGCATCATTCGAATGGCGTAAGCAAGGGAATAAAGCACCTCAACACGCTCGCGAAATGCCGCTGTATTCGGATTACCTTCTCCTTTCACGCAAAGATAACGCTGTGTTCCTACTTCCAGTAAAACTGGCGTTGTTTTTGTACCATATAATTCTTTTTCGTGTTTGCGATATTCATGTTTCATTTAGCGGCTCCTTTATTTACGAAAATATTCATTTGCAATAAAAAGGGAGTACTTTTACTATCGTACTCCACTTCTCTTGATTGTCTCGTTATTTAATACTGTGACCCATTTGTGCTTGCAGAATTGTGAACCACTGTTGAACAGTTAAAGTCAACTCAAGAGCATCAATTGCCACATCAATACGCTCCAGTTTTCCTGAACCAACAATTGGCATTAAATTATTCGGCATTTTATAGAGCCAAGCATATAAAACAGCATCTACGCTAACTCCTAAATCAGTAGCAATTTCCTCAATTGCTTGCTTCGTGCGAATATCGGCGGCTGATTGCGGTTGGAAAATTCGTCCCCCTGCTAACGGAGACCAAATCATTGGGGCAACTTGCTTGCATTGTAAGAAGTCCAAATTACCGTTATCGATATGCTCATGGCAAACTGCAGAAACTTCAATTTGGTTTGTAACAAGCGGCTGATCAATCGCTGCTTGAATTAAATTGAAATGATCTTGATAGAAGTTCGAAACACCGAAATGACGAACTTTACCCGCTGCTTTTAAATCAACAAAGGCTTTGGCAATGGCCTGTGCGTCCATTAATGGCGATGGCCGATGTAATAAGAGGACATCGAGTGTTTCAATCTGGAGTGTCGTTAATGAGCGTTCAGCCTGTTGGATAATATATTCATACTCATAGTTATAATGAGTAGTGTATGTTGTTGGATATTGTGGATTTGGGTATTGAATACCGCATTTTGTTACAATTTCTAGTTGATCACGTAAGCTAGGTGCTTGCGCAAAGACTTTTCCTAAAAAAGCCTCGCCTTCAAACCCACCGTAGATATCAGCATGATCAATTGTCGTAATTCCTCGTGCCAGTAACTGTTCAATGAATCCTTGATAGTCGTCGACACTCATTCCCCATTCAAGTGAACGCATTTCGCCATGGATAACACGTGAAAAACTCAAATCATTTGCTAGTTGAATTCGTTGCATATTTATACCTCACTTTTTTTATTTCCTCTTTAGTATACGGTATTTTCTTCGAAATGACATCGTTTTCAATTGATTTCCGAAAGAAAGTTCAAACTTTAACGGGTGTGCTCTTGTGTTTGGACCAAATGGTCATACGCACGAATCGCGTAGCGGCTTGTGATTGGATCACTATCATGAATGAGGGATAGCAGTATATCGGCTGGTGTTTGCGCATTTTTGGCAACTGCCTCACGGACACTAGCTTCAGAATCATCTGCTAAATCACGTAAAATCGACTCAGGACAGATAGGGTTTTTAGCAACGTTGCGGCGAATGAGAATGACAGGACTATGAGCATAAGTAGTAAGCTCTTGTTGCTGAATTTGCGGGTTGGCAACGGCCATTGCTTGGACCGATTCATCATGTGAATGTAGTAAAATCTCTAATAAATATCTTGGTAATTTAGGATTTTCTGCTAATGCTCTGCGGACACTTGGTGTATCATAATTCAATTTTTCTAGGATTGCTGCTCCTGTTTTCAAATTCCGGGCAACAGCTTGACGGACAATCGCTTCGCTATCATTTGTCAATTGCAAGAGAATATCTTGCGAGACATACGAACTTCTTGCAATTGCACGGCGGACAGTATAATCCGGGTGTACAAGCAATAACGCTAATGTCTTTGCTTCCAGTCGCTGTTTTTTGACGAGGCGAACGAGCGTTTTTGGTGTTAGTGTCAATAAGGCTTCAATAAAGTCTTGCCAAATCATATCTTCACTTGCATGTAGTGGTAACTGGTAGCTCTGACGATAACGGAACAGCTCCCGTAAGCTTGTTGTCAGTTTTGGATGGGAAAGGGCTGCTTGACGGACAGCATTCTTTTCATCAGCAGCTAGATAATACAAAAAGGCCAAGGGAATGTTCGGATTATTAGCAAATGCAATCCGAATTTGTAGTTCTTGTTGTTTGGCAAAAAAGAGGTAGTGATGAACTGGTAGACTGGGATTAACAGCGAGTGAACGCCAAAGATACCGGTCACCACTAGCTAAAGCCGCTTCTAATAAAGCCACTGGTAACTTTGCATTTGTTGCTAAGGCAATATGAGCTGTGGGGAGATGTAACCATAAATCACCAAGTACGCTTGTTGGAGTATGTGGATTTTTGGCAACTGCTTCAACCACATATGAATTTTTATCCTGGGCGAGCAGTGCCAGGGTAGTTCGTGATGTATGTGGATTTTTCGCCACTTGCTCACGTACATAATGATTGGCATGTGTTGCTAACTGCGTTAAAATATCCGTTGGCGTTTGTGGATTTTGAGCAATTGCGCTCAAAAACGCTCCTTTTGCACTTGGAACATAAGCAATAAGCATCGCAAGTGGAAAATGGGGATGAGCGAGTGCAAGTGGTTGTAAGCTTTCTGGAAGTGTCGAAAAAACCATTCCGAGTAAATCTGATGGCAAAGCAGGATTTGCCAACGTCGCTTTCTGTAGTTGGTGATCAGCACTTGTGACATACTCATGTAAAATTTCAATTGGGGTTTGTGGATTTTGAGCAACTGCGTACTGGACATTTGGGTCAGTATCAGTTGCCAAGTACACGAGCAAATCAAGATTTGTTTTCGTATATGCTGCTACGCGTTTACGAATCAAGGGATCTGTACTCTGTGCGAGGGTGAGGAGGGTCTTAGGAGCAATGCTTCCAAGCCAATCAATCATGAGTCTTCGCTCCTTTCTTTTTATGATGTTATTTTAAAGCGCAGAAGTGACCACTCATCAGACAAAGAAACCATTCCGCAAGGAGTTAAGTTGTCTGATTTCGCAAGTGTAACGAGCGAATCACGATTGATATCATAACTGTACTTTTTATTTGATTTTTTGTAGCCAATCCAAAGAATTTTGTCGGATGTCATCAATGGGAGTACTGACTGAATATGATGAGCATATTCTGCTTGACTTGTCACGAAACAGATAAAAACAGTAGCTGCGTCATCTGTGACTACCGAGAAATCTGTTTGTGACTGTAAGCAGTCCTGAAATTCCTGTGGTGCAAAAAAAGCCCGAATTTTCGCTTGGGTTTTGAGGCGCATTTTTTTTAAAACTGTTGTTTCCATCATGGAAATCACATCCTTTATTGCGTATAATGAGCGAAACTTCCGTTCGTTCACGTAAGTTTCGTAAAGTTTTACTGAAAATATACTTCTTCAGTATAGCAGAATTCTTTCTAAATGCGAAGTAAGCGCAATCTTTTTCTGAAAGAAATTTGTAAAAACAAGTTTTTACTTTTCTGATTGATTCATCAAAACAAAAACACAGCTGCACATATCATGTGTAGCTGTGTTTTCAAGTTACTTATATTGAGCTTGAAATGCTTCATCAGTTAAAATTAAATCAATAATTTGAAACTCTAAAATAACGTCTGCTAGTTTATTTCCCGCAATGATAAAACCATTCAGTGCTTCTTGTGCCGTAGAAAAAGTTTTCCGTGTGCTTATACGTCCCTTTTCCGCTAAAATCAGGCCATTTTTCGTATGTTCAATGAGGTATGTCCGTTGCTGATAGCGACACACTAAATCAAAATCTTTTGCAAGAATTTCAGCAAATTCAGCGAGCGACTCTAGTTGGACCGGTAATGTTTGGAGAAAATCAAGTAGTGCTTCTACTTCTAAACCAAAGTCATTTGGCGTTCCCTCAGCATCACTATTAGCAGCAAAAGCGAGTGTCAGTTGTTGCACTAATGCATCGACATCTGCTTCTGTATATTGATCCGCAGCGAGTAGTGGTCCGCCAACTTCACGGATAATTTCTTTTTGGCGAGAATTTAAATTGATAATTTCTTTCATTTTTGATTGCTCCTTTATAATGGATTTGTCAGCATGTTATCAGACGATGACAGTTCATAAGTAATGGATAGCAGCATGCTGAGAAGTTTAGTAAGATTCTTCCAAAAGCTATGAAGCCGTCTGCAAAGCAATGCTACCATATTCAGCATCAATAGTCTATCTTTTTGCTAATCCGTGTGAGCACTTATTAGCGGTGCTGTTCGAAAAAAAAGGACGAGTAATTCGTCCGTGTGATTTATGAAAACATATTTGTTTCATCATAGTGTGATAAGGCATCAACTTCCTCAGCAGATTCGAGTGCTAATTCAAATAAAGCACGAATGTGCGGTGCTTGATCAAACATACTTACGAGTGAAAAAACCATTTTTTGAATATCTTCTTCACTTTCAACATTCATATCCGTTTTACAACCATCATCATAGACGCGTAAAGTCAATAAGGCAATATCGCTTGTTAAAGGCATAAAAAACCCCTCCTTTCAAATTTGGGAGACACTACTATCAGACGGTGCTGTTGCTCTTATTTAGCAAGTATACAGAAAAAAAGGGATTCCTACCTTACTATTCCGTGAGCTTTATATGAATTTTCAACTAAAATCACAAATAAAGCTAAAAAGTATCCGCTGGGGATACTTTTTAGTGGTTGCTATGATTTTTTGGAGAAAAACATCGTGTATAGACTATAAAGGACGAGTAAACTCAATACGACAAGCGCACCACTCACAGTCCAAATTACTTCAGGATAGGCATTATTAAAACCATTCGCCGACATATGTTTGATAATAATACCAACATAGGCCCAAATGAGTACGAGGCCATATGCCGCATCACGATGTAAAAAGATGGTTGCGCCCCCAATGAGCATCCCAACGAGAACAATAATAATCATCCACACTGATTCTGCTACACCAAAGCCTGTAAATCCGATACTGACGAGGAAGGTAATAATGTTGGCAATTGTGGCAATTGTAATCCAACCAAAATACACACTAAATGGTAAGCGAATAAACCATTGCTCACTCATTGTTAAAGTATTTGTTTTCGTTGCTTGCCAAATTCGCATATAAATCAATGCTAATAAAGCAAAAATTACAAACATCAAGATCAAAGAAAGCCAGATAATTTGGTAGTGCCAAGCAAAAATCCAACTGAAATTTGCAATTGAAGAAAGGCTAAAATACAGACCAATTTCATTGAGTAATGTATTTGGCATTTTATCAGGTTCTTTTTGAAAAACCCCGAGTTGGTAGATACTAAAGGTTCCGAGCAGTACATAAATGAGACTCCAAATTGTAAAAGTAATGCCGGCTGGAGCAAATAAATTCGCATATAAATCTGATACTTCACCAGAACCAATACCATTAATTGGTAAAATATTAGCGAGAGCATTGATAACAACCATGGCTATGAATGTGACAATCACTAAAATTCGAATACTGAGCTGTTTTTTTTCAGTTTGCATACTTGTTCCTTCTTTCTGATTTTAAAGTTTTTCGTTGTCTAAAAAAGCTGCTGTTTTATGAAGGCTCCAGACGCGAATAGCATTGAGAACACTATCAGCAATTAAAATCAAAGCTAAGACGACGACGATAATTTGTTGGAGAATCCGCCAATCAATTAAGAGTGGGGCTGGTGTATTGAAAATCAGTTGGAATTCGGCAACAAAATTCGGATTCCAAAGCTCTGATTCAAATACAAGCATCGCCGTTGTGATGACAGTGGCAATATTGCAGATAATAACGACAAATAAAACCGGATAATTCCACTGACCGCTCATCAACTTCGCGAGTTCACGTGCGCTACTGGTCGCAAATAGTAATAAAAAAAACGGGAGAAACTGCGGAAGATTTTCAAGATTGAAAATTGAAATGATATGCCAGGCTTGTCCTTCGAAATAATAGAGCCCGATGATTTTAGGGACAAAATAGAAAAGGGTGAAGAAAATAGCTGTTACTGCCAAGCCAATCAACGGTTCTAAGCGATGGATTTCACCACCTAATTTACTCGCTGGTGGCAGTTGATTGGGGTGCCAATCACGTTTTAACGGAATTCGAATTCCTTGACGTTCAAAAACAATAAAAACCAAAGTAATCCACAAAAATGCTTGAGCTAATGCACTCAAAATATTTGTTAAATAAACAAAAAATAATTGAAAGCCATTTGTAGTTGAGTTGAAAATGAAGTCAACGCCAGTTGCTATCGTCAAAGTTAATAAAATAGTCCAAAAAACCAAAGTCAGTATTTGCCAGTATGCATCATAGACAGATGGTCCAATGATGTAGCGTGGAACCGTGATAAAGCGATTCACGACCTGTGTTGGTGGTCCTAGGTCAAGTAACGCTTGAACTAGCTTTTCTTCTGTTGGAATCTCACGCAAATCTTTTGCCAATCGTGCTTCAATTGTTGAGCGCGTCAATTTTACAATCCGAACTCGTTCATCGATTGGTGCTTGTTTAGCAACAGCACTTAAATAGCGATTGAGCATATCCATATACCTCTCCCCCTTCCATATCGAGATATGTTTGTATTATACAATTATTATTTGATTATGCAATTGAAACCCCAATTTTTTTTTTGATTTTTTACTTTTTCGTTTAAAGTACATAAAAAAGCCGCACTCTCTGATGAGCACGGCTTTTAAAATGTGTCAATATCAAGCCAATAAACAAAGAAACTTTCCGCTAAAAAGCTAATGAAGCTAATACTGATAATTGTAACTGGTGGAACACTCAAGCTAGGCAAACCTATTAAGAGCCCGATCATAATCAAGAAATTGAGTGTCGGGATTAGGAGTATGCGGCAAACTCGCCGTTGCCATACTTTTGTATAACGAGCAATTCCATTTTCAACAAGAATGGCAATAACTGCTGAAAGGCTGTAAAAAGTAAAGATAAAGAAGCACACTGTGACGATGTTTTCATACTTAAAGCCAAAGAATTTCATTAGTAAAAAAAGGGCAAAATTCGAAAAAAGTATTACAAAAAAA
>JTLC01000016.1 GCA_000798955.1 Firmicutes bacterium ZOR0006
TCTATAGGAATTTTCAATTAAAGTGGTCTACTATTTTACGAGCATTTCAGATCCTTTTGGTCTACTTTTATCTTAGCATTCATAGTGAGTTAAAGCGAATATTGAATTTAGAAAGATTGACTAATGTACTGAATGAAAAAGAGCTTTACTCAAGTCATGTAGAAATTTTGGATGCAGAATTTTCAATATCACAGAAGGTGTTAAAACAAAAATACAAAAGAAATTTACAAATATTAGATGATACGGTTATTTGTACAGATAACTTTGAAAAGTTAAAAAAAAGAGGGATGATGTATTTAAACGATGACGAAGAAGTTGTTTTAAAAGTGGATATAAAATACCTTCAGGATATAAAAAAAGCATTGGTGAATAAAATATGATGGTTGATATGGAGTGGAATGGGACATCATTGCAGATATTCAATAATGATAGAAATCAGGAGCTCATTCAAAGCCTAATGGATAAAAATATTGGTGAGCCCGATGGTGATTACTATATTGTCTATAATAATAAAAATTTATGGTTTTTTGAGCAAGAATATATCAAAGAACAAACAAAGTTTAAAGAGATAATTGATAAATTATCGCAAAAGAATTATACAGATGATTTGGAGTATTATGAGTCTGGGAATTTTGAATGTTTGAATATGAATATGAATACTTATAAGAGAGAATCAGAAATTTATAAACAGATAATTTCTGAAAATAACATTGATGGGATTGAACGAAAAAAATTAAATATATCAATCAATATTCTTTCTCAGACAAATAAAAATGGTGATAAAGAACAAAAATATGTAGAAACAATATACATATTGATATTTTTGGCACATAAAACTATGAGAATAGGAAATGAGTTTAATTTTTATTTCAATAGTGAGCATAGAAACTTCCAAATAGATTTAAATTTTACAAAAAAAGTTGAATATGATCTATTTAATATGTACGAGTGGATAGTTAAAGAAAATGATTATCAAGAGTCTTTTAAAATAAAATTGGATATTGTTAGAGAAATAATTTTTAGAAAGCAATCGATAAAAGAAAGTGAATCAATACTTACAGAAGCAAAGTCAGTATTCAAGAGAATAATTTCACAAGAAACAAAAGAATATTTTGAGCAAGCCAACCAACTAAGAAGAGATTTTTTAACACTTTCAAGTGATCAAAACAAAGCAAATAGAACACTACATATTTCACTTTTTGGTTGGCTAGGATATATAGGTTTGACGATACTGGATTTTATAAAAGAATATGAAGGACAATATTTGATAAATAGCATTGTTTTTTTATATTCTGAAAAAGTAATAATTATAATATTGTTACTGATTGGAACCTTAATAGTTATAATGTCTGCTTATGTAAAAGAAGTATACGACAACAAAAAAACATATAAAGAATTAAGAGTCATGTATATAGAGAAGTTCAACTTTACAGAACAAGATTTTGATAAATACATGAAAGAACCTAAAGTTAATAAAGTATACTGTATAATAGCAGTAGGTATCGTAATAGCATTATTTTTTAGATTAACCGCTAAAACAGGCTAAAAAATCACATGAAAAAGGAGCAAGTATTATGCAAAAACAAGTCAAAAAAGCCATTATTCCAGCAGCAGGAATGGGGACACGCTTCCTGCCAGCAACAAAGGCACAACCAAAGGAAATGTTACCAATCGTCGATAAACCGACGATTCAATACATTATCGAAGAAGCAGTGGCATCGGGAATCGAAGAAATCCTGATTATCACAAGCGGAACAAAACGCTCAATTGAAGATCACTTTGATACATCATATGAGCTTGAAGACACCTTAGCCAAAAAAGGGAAAACTGAAATGTTAAAAATGGTCAAAGGCATCTCAAACATGGTCAATATTCACTATATTCGCCAAAAAGAAGCTTTAGGCTTAGGACACGCCGTCTTACAAGCAAAAGCCTTTGTCCAAGATGAACCATTCGCCGTGCTTTTAGGTGATGACGTTGTCGTCAATCATGAAGGTGAACCAGCCTTAAAACAACTGATTAATGCCTATAACGAGAAACAAGCATCAGTCTTAGGCGTACAAACCGTTGCAATTAGTGATGTTGATAAATACGGCATCGTTGCCCCAAGTAAAACCGTACCGGTTGAAGGCCGCTTAGCGAAGTTAAGTGATATGGTCGAAAAACCAAAACAAACTGAGGCACCAAGCCAATTAGCCGTCTTAGGACGCTATGTCTTAACGCCACAAATCTTCGAATTACTGGCAACCCAAACACCAGGAGCCGGAAACGAAATTCAATTAACCGATGCCATCAAACGCCTCACGGAACGTCAAGCCGTCTATGCGTATGACTTTGAAGGCCAACGCTATGATCTCGGGGATAAATTTGGTTTCATCAAAGCAACAATTGACTTCGCATTAGAACGTGAAGAATTGCGCGAAGACTTGATGGGGTATATGAAAAGCTTGGTGTAAGTGACTGAGTGTTCGAATGTGGTGCTATCCTGAAGTGATCAAGGATAGCATCAAGGCGGTATGTGAAAAAAGGAACAAATGTGAGAATAACTACTCAAACATTTGTTGCGTTTTCACGAGCCTTGAAGCATGAGACACGTTAAGTGTCTGAGTGCTTGAAGCCGTTACTTCAAATCAAGCTACCAAGGAAGTATCGGAAAGCGTACAGATATGGAATCCTACTCATTTTCAAAAGTAAATTGAAATGAGTAGGACGGAATTTCTGATAGCTTTGCGAAGGCTGAAACACGTTATAAACGATTAAGTGTCTGACACCGGTGTTTCAAACAAAGAATTTAAGGAAACATCTGCTTCTGTTGACCAAGTGGTAGTCATGACACACTTTATGTAATCTCACAAGAAGTGGTCGTGACGAGCTTGGTGAAGAAGCGGAAGGTGGCAGCACGTTAAAATCTGAGTGTTTGACCGTGGTCCTGTAGCAAAGGATTAAAGGCAGGAGCGGATGCGATAGGCAAATAAGTTTTGAAGCGATACTTTTGAAGAATAAATAGTATCGCTTCAAAATGTTTTGCGAGCATTCGCAACGGGAGACACGTTATAGGACTGAGTGCTCGAATGCGATGAATTATCTATAAAAAATTATATTTTATCTATTGATGAAGTAGATCTCAAGTAGGCCTACTTTAATGAGTAGATGAGAGGAGTGTATCAGATGAGAACAAGTGTAAAATTAAAAAAGAAAATCAGCTATTTCTTATTAGCAACAATTGTTATGTTGCAACCAATACTAGCCGGAGTATTACCTGTTCAGGCACAGGAAGCCGAGAGAGTCGTTATTGGTGAATATGTGAAAATTGACTTAGCGAGCTTAACAATTATGACACCAACACTAAGCGGGGGTGAAACCGCTCAAATTGCTGTTAATATTGCTTCACAATATCCGATTACATCAGCACGATTACAATATGCTTATGAAAGTAGCCAATCAGAGTATTCTCTGTCCACACCACTTTACTATGATGAGGCAACACAGACATATCAAGCAGAAATTGAAATTGGCTTATATGCCAGCGATGATACCATTCAAATTACCGGAATTATCGCAGAAGATCAATTTAATAATCGGACAACAATTTTACATCATGCTTATGATATTTATGAATCAGCTGATTTACGAACGGATTTTGTCAATCAAACGATTCAAATCAGCAATGAAAATGCCGATGTGACAGCACCACTGATTGATGTGGCGAGTTTAACAGTAACGCCAAAACTTGTTTCGGCGGGCACGAATTTTACGGTTAGCCTGGCCGTGCAAGAGTATCAGTCTGGAATAGCTGGACTTGAACTGATGTATGATGAAGTTGATAAGCCAATACGGATATCACTTTATGATGAAAACGGTGATGGTATCTATGAGGGAACTGGTTTTGTTGATGTGTTCGACAAAAATGGAGTGAAGCATCTTGAAACAATCAGTGCAAGAGATTACGCTGGGAATGAGAGCTTTCTCTTTAGTGAATATTATTTTACTAGTAATCCTCATAGTACTGATTTAAGTCAAGGTGATATTGAAATTATAGATGGCTATGAACCAGAAGTACCAAGTGATGTAGAGCCACCACTAATTGATTTATCGACATTAGAAATTGAAAAACGCATAATGGATGGAGCAGATCAGAATTTGATTACGATCCAAGCAAGTGACGATTCGCAGCTACCATTAACTGGAACGATTCTGTTTTCAAGCCAGTCACTGAATTATACGAATACATATGCTAATTTTAGCTATAATCCTGAACTAGAACGGTATGAAGCAGTTATTGAAACTTCACGATATGAACCAAGCCGTAAAATTCAAGTCACACAACTACAAATGAGTGATTCAGAAGGGAATACAGCTTACTATTATCATCCAGGATATCACCCACAGGAACAGCCTAAAAGCGAGCCAGTCATCGAGTATCATAGCTATGATTTTAGTAGCGAGACTATTCAAATTGAAAATGAGTTCGAAGATGTGACAGCACCAATATTAAATGTGAAAATGCTCCACGCCAAACAAAAAAAAGTAGATGGACGCGATGCTATTGTGATTACAGCACGAGCCAATGATGATGTGAGTGGCATTCAAACAATTAATGTGAGTTATCAAAATGCACAAGCAACGTTTTTTACCGATGTGACCTTAATTCATAAGGAAGCACCTGATAAGTACGAAGGAATCATTTTTATTGATGAAACTGCTGTAGGAAATCACAAGATGGAAGCAAGTGCGGTTTATTTAACGGATTATGCAGGAAACAACCGCCGTTATAGTGATATACCGGAATTTCCACCTGGCCCCAAAACTGCAAAAGAAGAAGGGGAATACATCGACTTGAGCACACTCGATTTTCAATATGATGAAAACAAAATATTTTATCAGCCCAAAATTAATGGGATTGAATCAGTGACACTTATGCAAGGCTCGGAATTTGATGCGCGAGAAGGTATTTCAGCCTATGATTTTGAAGATGGTGA
Organism: Firmicutes bacterium ZOR0006; assembly: GCA_000798955.1. Lineage (GTDB taxonomy): Bacteria > Bacillota_I > Bacilli_A > Culicoidibacterales > ZOR0006 > ZOR0006. Next base: position 4,980 of record JTLC01000016.1, read on the forward strand.
TCTAACAACAAGTATTGAAATTGAAGGTTTTGTTGATACGTCCACATTAGGTACATATAGTCTAACATATTCTGTAACTGATAGTGATAGTCAAACAATTCATGAAATCAGAGAAATCACCGTTGTTGCCCCGACAGTACCAGGATTCGGACCAGAAGGAGAAGTAACCCCAGGAGTTAATGCGGAAGCAGATCAAGGATTCGGACCAGAAGGAGAAGTAACCCCAGGAGTTGATGCGGAAGCAGATCAAGGATTTGGATCAGATGGCGATGTGACACCAAGAGTTGATGCCGAAGCAGACCAAGGATTCGGACCAGAAGGAGAAGTAACCCCAGGAGTCGATGCGGAAGCAGATCAAGGATTCGGACCAGATGGCGATGTGACACCAGGAGTTGATGCGGAAGCAGACCAAGGATTCGGACCTGAAGGAGAAGTAACCCCAGGAGTTGATGCGGAAGCAGATCAAGAATTCGGACCTGAAGGAGATGTAACCCCCGGAGTCGATGCGGAAGCAGACCAAGGATTCGGACCTGAAGGAGAAGTAACGCCAGGAGTTGATGCCGAAGCAGATCAAGGATTCGGACCTGAAGGAGAAGTAACGCCAGGAGTCGATGCTGAAGTAGATCAAGAGGATCAATCAAACTCAGACACACAACCGCAGCTGCCAGAAACAGGAGAAATCGCTCAGACAAGTCTTATTTTTGGTGGCTTAGCAATAGCTACGGCTGGAGCATTGATTATCAAGCGGAAAAGGGTATAATAGCTTTTGTAAGTACCATTTCATAGGGAATGAACGATACGAATATAAGTAAACATGTACTTTTAATGTATGAATGCTAAGCACGAAACTATCAAAAGTATTTAAAAAAGCTCACTGTGCTGGTAAAATAAATCCAGAAGCAGTGAGCTTTTCTTGTTGTTATATCTTGGCACAAGTTACTTGAATCT
>JTLC01000017.1 GCA_000798955.1 Firmicutes bacterium ZOR0006
GAAATGGTTGGGAGCAAAAAGCAATGCCGCCAACCATTTTCGATTTTCAGCCAATCACTAGGTGGAAGCACGTTTCAAGCAGAGTGTTCAACTGCGGTGCCAAAGCTAAGATTACAAAGTGGCATCAAAGCGGAAAAAAAGGAAACAGATCAGACAAGCAACTCAATTTTTGAATTGCTTGTCTTTTTATTTTGCTAAATAGCTGTTGATAGCCTGAAGAGTTATCCGCAAAGGCTAGTGTTAATGATCAAGCTTTGCACAAAATTTTCCGTATAATTGTTTTCAACATTGATCAGAAAAGCAGGGCTTTTCCACAGAATAATCCGCAATTAAAAGAGTTAATCACACAAAACAAGAGCAAGGATGATTTTTCTGCAGGAAAATGTTGAAAAATCGGAGTTATTAAGAGGGAATTAATCCGAGTTCTCCCCAAGAAGATTTTTGAAACACACGAAAGTATGCTATGATACAGCTAGGAAAAAATCTGTGAAGATGAAAGGAATGAGTGAATCGATGGCAGCGGTGAAGAAACCAAAAACGAAATATTTTTGTACGGAATGTGGCTATGAAACCCCGAAGTGGATGGGGAAATGTCCAGGATGTAATCAGTGGAATACACTGACAGAGGAATTAGTTGAGAAAAAAAGTAAGTTTGTAAATACGTCGATTCAAGGTGATGCACCCAAACCAATCACCCAAGTACCAGCTGAAGATGCTTTTCGTGTTCAAACGAGTTATGGTGAATTTAACCGCTTATTAGGTGGGGGAATAGTCAATGGTGGATTACATTTAATTGGTGGCGATCCGGGGATTGGAAAATCGACATTATTGCTCCAGATTGCGTGTGATTTAGCTCAAAACGGTCATCGTGTCCTATATGTTTCTGGTGAAGAAAGTATGTATCAAACAAAGTTGCGTGCCCAACGACTTGGACTCGAAAGTGATGAACTGTATTTGTATAGTGAAAATGATTTGAATCGTGTGACGCAACAAATTGAGGTTGTTCAACCGAAGTTTTTGATTATTGATTCAATTCAAACTGTTTATTTGAATGAAGTCGCAAGTGCACCGGGAAGTGTTTCGCAAGTTCGAGAATGTACTGGTGAATTAATGCGAATTGCGAAAAGCAAACAAATCTCTACATTTGTAGTCGGTCATGTAACGAAAGAAGGGACAATTGCTGGACCAAAATTGCTTGAGCATATGGTTGATGCTGTCCTTTATTTTGAAGGTGAACAACATAATTCATTCCGCATTTTACGCTCAGTGAAAAACCGTTTTGGTGCGACAAATGAAATAGCGATTTTCGACATGCAAGGTGGTGGACTTGTGGAAGTTCTTAACCCATCAGTCTTATTTTTGGAAGAACGAACGGTAATGCGTAGCGGTGTTAGTATCGTAGCGGCAATGGAGGGTTCGCGACCGATTCTGGTCGAAATTCAATCACTTTTATCACCAACGGCATTTGGGAATCCCCGCCGAATGAGTAATGGGATTGAAAATAATCGAACATCACTGATTTTAGCAGTATTAGAAAAACGAGCTGGCTTACTTTTACAAAATCAAGATGCCTATATTAAGGTTGTTGGTGGCGTGAAGCTTGACGAACCAGCAGCGGACTTAGCATTAGCATTATGTATTGTTTCAAGTTTCCGGGATCGTGCCCTGAATCCGACGGATGTCATTATTGGTGAAGTTGGTTTGACCGGTGAAGTTCGTCGCGTTGTCAAAATCGAAGAACGTTTAAAAGAAGCGAAAAAATTAGGGTTCAAACGAGCAATTATTCCGAAACGCAATGTTGAAGGATTGGAGTTAACTGGTATTGAGATAATTGGTGTTGCTGATATCCAAGAGGCCATTCAATTGGCGCTCCAACCGGCAGGAGAGCAACATTTGCCATTTTAGTTGACTAGGCAAAGTGCCGTTTTTTATGTATAATAGAAAAAAACAAAATTGAGGTGCCAAAAAATGAAACGTGAATTAGCAATTGAATTTAGTCGAGTGACAGAGGCTGCAGCCTTAGCCGGATTTAAATGGTTAGGACGTGGAGATAAAAACTTAGCAGATGATGCAGCTGTGAAAGCAATGCGCCACACATTTAATCAAATCGATATTCAAGGTGAAATCGTCATCGGTGAAGGTGAAATCGACGAAGCCCCAATGCTGTATATTGGTGAAAAAGTTGGAACTCAGCTTGGTGATGCGGTTGATATTGCGATTGATCCAATTGAAGGAACACGAATGACGGCAATGGGACAACCAAATGCAATTGCCGTTTTAGCAGTTGGAGAAAAAGGCACGTTCTTAAAAGCGCCAGATATGTATATGGAAAAATTAGTTGTTTGCCCAGAAGCGAAAGGACTGATTAATTTAGATGATTCATTAGAGGCAAATGTTCGCCGTGTTGCCCGTGCAACAGGGAAGCAATTGTCAGAATTAACAGTCATGACACTAGCAAAACCACGACATGAAAAAGTAATTCAACAATTACATGATTTAGGTGTTCGTGTTTTCGCGATTCCTGATGGTGATGTTGCAGCAAGTATTCTTGTCTGTATGCCAGAAAGTCAAGTGGATATGTATTATGGAATTGGTGGGGCACCAGAAGGTGTTATTTCCGCAGCAGTCGTTCGTGCTTTAGATGGTGATATGGATGCTCGTTTAATGCCACGCCACGAAGTGAAAGGTGATACACCAGAAAATCGTGAATTAGGGATGGATGAACTTGCTCGTTGTGAAGCACTCGGAATTCAAGCAGGAAAAGTGATGAAAATAGATGAGCTTGTGAAAAATGATAATATTATTTTCTCAGCAACAGGAGTCACAAAAGGGGATTTACTTGAAGGTGTTGCCCGTCGTGGAAACATTGCGACAACAGAAACATTAGTGATTCGTGGAAAATCACGAACAGTCCGTCGTATTCAATCAACACATTACTTAAACCGCAAAGACCTCGAAATCCAAGATATTATTTTATAAGAGAGTGCTGACACCGATTTTCACCCCAAGATAATAGGGTGAAAACATGATGGCAGAGAAAATAAGGAAATGTTTGGTAGCAAAGAAATGTTGACAAACATTTTCGATTTTCAGCCAATCATGAGGTGAAAGCATGTGTATAAAAAAGTGCCTGACTGTAGTGCCAAAGCGAAGGTTACAAAGTGGCATCAAAGTGGTATGAAAAATAAGGAAACAGAGCATCAAAAGAGATGTGAGCTCTGTTTTCGATTTTTCGAGCTTTGAAGCAGGAAGCATGTGTATAAAAAAGTGCTTGACTGTGCTGCTAAGCCAAAGAATAGTAATAAGAAAGCACTAATACGATAGCGTAGTCACAATCATTTCTTGTAGGTACTTTACATTTGGTATTGAACATGTTATAATAACTGAGATGATTTGACTGGATTCCGTTCATCAGGAATCCCCCAAAGCCCAGGGTCGAGCCCCTGGGCTTTTTTTTGTTTTTCACAAAAAAAAACACGCACAGGTAAGTAAGTTTGTTATAATTGTGGGGATTTGAAATGAATAGGAGGAAATAGAATGTATACAGCAATTCTTTTAGCAGCCGGAAGTGGTAGCCGAGCGGAACTCGGATATAACAAAGTCCTATATACATTGAGCCAGAAACCAGTTTTTATGTGGTCGTTAGAACAATTTTTAGCACAACCAGAGTGTAAGCAAGTATTGATTGTGACGCAAGAAGCAGAAATTGATACATTCACAGATTTATTAGAAGTGTTCCAAGTACTTGACCCACGGATTGAGTTTGTTGTTGGTGGCAGTGAACGCCAAGAAAGCGTGCATAATGCATTACATAAAACGAGCCAACCATATGTCTTGATTCACGATGCCGCCAGACCATTTATCAATCAAGAACAATTAAGTACTTTATATGAACACGTGCAGGCGGATGAAGCAGTTATTTTAGCAGTGCCAGCCAAAGATACAATTAAGCAAGTAGAGAATGGTGTCATTGAGCAGACACATGAACGGCAGAAAATGTATTTAGCGCAGACACCACAAGCATTTGCGACAAAGTTGATTATGCAGGCCCATCATCATGCAGTCACAATGGAAATCCAAGCAACAGATGATGCTTCATTAATTGAACAACTCTGTTTACGTGGCGTACATGTTGTTGCTGGCAGTTATGTGAATATGAAAGTCACAACGCCAGAAGATTTTGTTATTGCTGAGGCTTTAATTGAGGGAGGGATGATTCAATCATGATTCGAATTGGACAATCAACAGATATTCATCAACTCGTTGAAGGACGGAAACTCTTTTTAGGTGGAGTAGAAATTCCTCATGACAAAGGTTTACTTGGGCATTCTGATGCGGACGTTTTGTTACATGCGATTACTGAGGCGATGATTGGGGCGCTCGGCTTAGGTGATATTGGCGCCCACTTTCCGGATACAGATCCGAAATATAAAGGGATTGATTCTAAAATTTTATTGGCTGAGACCGTGGCTTTAGTCCATCGTCATGGCTATCTTGTCGGCAATATTGATAGTACAGTTTTAGCGGAACAGCCGAAATTACGCCCACATATTGAAAAGATGTGTGAAACGATTGCTGAAATTTTACAAGTCGAACGCAATCAAGTGAATGTCAAAGCAACACGCGGTGAGAAAATGGGCTTTGTTGGTCGTGAAGAAGGAATAATGGCGCAAGCAGTTGTTCTGATGGTGAAACAATAGTCATTATTTTCAATAACCCAAAAAAATGCTATAATAAAAAAGAATTTAGCCAATTTTTGGAGGATCGAAATTATGAGTAAACGTGTACGGGTACGTTATGCCCCGAGTCCAACAGGACACTTACATATTGGAAATGCGCGAACAGCATTATATGTTTATTTATTTGCGAATCATTATAATGGTGATATGGTGTTACGTATCGAAGATACTGATATCGAGCGCAATGTTGCTGGTGGAGAAGAAAGCCAAGCGAGTAACTTACACTGGTTAGGAATCGAATGGAATGAAGGACCTGATCAAGGTGGAAACTTTGGGCCATACCGTCAATTAGAGCGCCTTGACCTCTATACAAAATATGCAGAACAAATGATTGCAGATGGGAATGCATACCGTTGCTACTGTACAGAAGAAGAATTAACAGCGGAGCGTGAAGCGCAAATTGCTGCTGGACATCCGACAACTCGTTATAGTGGGAAATGTCGTCATTTAACAGCAGAACAACGTGCCGAAAAAGAAGCAGCTGGTCTTGATTTTACTGTCCGTTGTGCGGTTCCAACAAACAAATCATATAGTTGGAATGATTTAGTTCGTAAAACAATTACATTTGAATCAAAAGATATCGGTGACTGGGTGTTAATTAAGAAAAACGGAATTGCAACGTATAACTATGCTGTTGTTATTGATGATGCTTTAATGGAAATCAGTCACGTGTTACGTGGTGAAGAACATATTTCAAATACGCCACGACAATTGATGGTCTATGAAGCACTAAACTTTGAAGCACCTCAATTTGGTCACATGTCAGTCATTGTCAATGAAAACCGTAAAAAGTTATCAAAACGTGATGAATCAGTCTTACAGTTTATTGAACAATATCGTGAGTTAGGGTACTTACCGGAAGCACTCTTTAACTTTATTGCTCTTTTAGGATGGTCGCCTGAAGGTGAAGAAGAAATCTTTACAAAAGCCGAATTCATCAAGATTTTTGATGAGCACCGCTTAAGTTCAGCACCAGCAATGTTTGACCGTGATAAGTTAACGTGGATTAATAACCGCTATATGAAGGCAGCAACATTAGAAAAAGTTGTTTCATTAGCACGTCCACATTTAGAAAAAGCCTATGATTTAAGTGATAAAACTGAGGCTTGGATTGAAACGCTAATTTCGTTGTATCATGACCAAATGTCGTATGGTGCGGAAATTGTGAGTTTGGCTGATTTATTCTTTAAAGAAACAATCGCTTTAGATGAGGAAGCGCAAGCTTTCATCACTCAAGAAGGAATCAAAGTAACATTAGAAACGTTAGTTGGACATTTAGAAGCACTAACTGACTTTGAAGCAGCGACAATTAAAAAAGCGATTCAACAAACCGGAAAAGATGCAGGAGCAAAAGGGAAAATGCTCTTTATGCCAGTACGTATTGCGACAACTGGGCAAATGCATGGTCCAGACCTCCCAAATGCAATCGCTTTAATTGGGAAAGACGCAGTCATTGCTCGAGTACAAGCAGTTATTGCTAGTTTATAAAAGTAAGGAAGTATCTAGGTAGTTTTCGAGAAGAGTTAATGAGTACCTCCGTTTACGACCTATCATATTTGTGATATGATACAAGTATAAAATCGAATTATTAAAGGAGACGATGACAATGGGAAAAAGTCCAATTTTATTAGCAATCCTTGATGGTGTTGGGATCGCTGATGCGACACCAGGAAATGCGTATGCAAAAGCAAATAAGCCAAACTTAGAGCGTTTAATGGCGACATATCCAACAACACAATTAGGTGCATGTGGAGAAGCTGTAGGGTTACCTGAAGGACAAATGGGGAACTCAGAAGTAGGTCACTTAAATTTAGGAGCTGGACGTATTGTATACCAAAGCTTAACGTTAATTAACAAAGCAATTCGCGATGGTGAGTTCGAAAAAAATGAAGTTTTAGTTGCTGCTGTTGAAAAAGCAAAAGCAAACAATAGCCGTTTCCACATTATGGGATTATTATCTGAAGGTGGAGTTCATGCACACATCGAACACATTATTGCTTTAGTGAAAATGGCAAAAACATATGGTTTAACAGATGTTGTTGTTCATGCTTTCCTTGATGGACGTGACGTTGCACCAAGTAGTGCGATGACATACATCAATCAATTACAAGCAGCAATCGATGAAATCGGTGTTGGGGCAATCGCAACAGTTTCAGGACGTTACTATGCGATGGACCGTGACAAACGTTGGGATCGTGTTGAATTAGCATATGATGCTATTGTTGATGGAATCGGTCCAAAATATACTGACGTTTCAGAATATGTTGCAAGCGAATATGCAGCTGAGCGTTTAGATGAATTCGTTTTACCAGCAGTAAATGGAAATGTTGATGGAACAGTTCGTGAAGGTGATGTGATTGTTGATGCCAACTTCCGTCCTGACCGTGCAATCCAATTAGCATCAGTCTTAACAAATCCAGAGTACGATTCATTCACACCAAAACGTCGTGTAAATGATTTAGCATTCGTGCAAATGATGAAATATGCTGATTCAGTAAAATCAGATTTAATTGCATTCCACGCGTTAAAATTAACAAATGGATTAGGTGATATTCTAGCTGAACGCGGATATAGCCAATTACGTATTGCGGAAACAGAAAAATATGCTCACGTAACATTCTTCTTCGACGGTGGTGTTGACAAAGAATTACCAAACGCTGATCGTATTTTAGTTAACTCACCAAAAGTTGCTACATATGACTTGCAACCAGAAATGAGTGCTGGTGAAGTAACAGAAAAATTATTAGCAGCAATCGCAGCTGATAAGTACGACGTTATTATCTTAAACTATGCAAACTGTGATATGGTTGGTCATACAGCGGTTGAATCAGCAGTAATCAAAGCTGTTGAAACAGTTGATGCATGTATCGGACAAGTTGCGGATGCAATTATTGAAAAAGGTGGAGTAGCCTTAATTACAGCTGACCACGGAAACTCAGAACAAATTTTAGATGCAAATGGAAAACCATTTACAGCACATACAACAAACCCAGTGCCACTTATCGTGACAAAAGCGGGTGTTGAATTACGCCAAGATGGAGTACTTGCTGACTTAGCGCCAACAATTTTAGCGTTATTAGGTGAAGAAAAACCAGCAGAAATGACTGGAACAACAGTTATTCGTTAATTACTAACAAAAAAAAGACCCTTGGGTCTTTTTTTGTTAGGCACGTTCGCTTTGTGTAATTTGCTTTAAAAAAACATCAAGTTCTTTTTTTAAGCGTTTAACAGGAAGGCCAATTACATTGGTTTTTGAACCGCTTAGACGTCTAATCAGACTATCATCAAAGCCTTGAATTCCATAACCACCGGCTTTATCAAATGGTTCACCAGAATTGATATAAGCTGTGATGAAATCAGGATCAAGTTCCGAAAAATCAATTTCTGTCACCTCATAAAATTTATGGGTATATGTTTTAAATCGGAAAGAAACACCAGTAATAACGAGTTGGGTATTATTACTCATCATCGTTAACATTCGTAAAGCATCTGCTTCATCAATTGGCTTTCCTAATATTTCTTCATTACAGACGACGAGCGTATCGGCACCAATAATCAAGCTCTCAGGATAAAAAAAGTGAACTTCATCTGCTTTTTGAAAAGCTAGGTCCATGGCAACTTCAGCTGGAGTAAGATTGGGATTAACGACTTCTTCTAATTGGCTAGGTACAACAGTAAATTCTGCGATAATTTTCTTTAAGAGCTCATGGCGTCGAGGCGAACTTGACGCGAGCACAACGGGAATGGACGACATCGTTCCACTCACACTCCTTTAAACATGATTTTTTCTCATTATAACACAATCACTTCACAATACTAGGGGAAATGAGTGAAAAAATGTTATGCTGATTTAACGGTGAAAATAGATAAATTTGGTATAATAAATGTACAGAAATGAGGAGAAGAGATGCAAAAACGGAATTATCAAGCGGAATTAGAGCAATTGATGGAACAACTCGCCCAAGAAGGCCGGCGACCAACATTGCTTGTCCATGCCTGTTGTGGGCCATGTAATACAAAAGTGCTCGACACTTTGGCAAAAGCATTTGCCATTACAGTGTTATTTTATAACCCAAATATTCACCCACGAAAAGAATATGATAAGCGGTGCAAGGCCCAAGCAGATTTTATTGCAGCTTTCAATGACAGACATCAGCATGATGTTCAATTTGTTGAAGGGAAGTATGATCCGCGGCGCTTTTTTGAAGCAACACAGGGTTTAGGTGATGAGCCAGAAAAAGGGAAAAGGTGTGAAGTATGTTATGAGCTGCGCTTGCAAGAAGCAAAAAAATTTGCGGATGAACTCGGGTGTGAGTATTACACAACATCGCTGACAGTGAGTCCGTATAAAAACACGGAAGCAGTGAATCGAATTGGCGATGAACTTGATGCCGAGGCACTTAGTACAAGCCAAGCCAAATTTCTCCATTCTGATTTTAAAAAGAAAAATGGTTTTCGCGAATCAGTAGAATTAGCGAAAGAATATGGCCTCTATCGGCAAAATTATTGTGGCTGTATTTATTCATATACCTCGCGTTTTGGAGCCATGGGAAAATTATCTAAAGAAAATATTGAGAAAAACTAACCTTGAATTTCAAGGTTTTTTTCTTTATAGTTGATAAAATATAAAAAAGTAGTGGGGGTATAGATATGAAAAAAACGGGGGTTATTTTCGGAAAGTTTTATCCAGTCCATTTAGGGCATATCTATTTTATTGAGATGGCGTCCCAATATGTGGATGAATTGATTATTGTGATGTGCTCACATCAAGAGCGTGATTATTATTTATGGGAACAAGGTCAAATCCAATACCAACCGACACCGGGTGATCGGATGATTTGGTTGAAAGCAATTTTTGCGAAGACACCTCATATCCAGCTCTTGCATTTACATGAAGAAGGAGTGCCTTTATATCCGTTTGGTTGGGAAGAATGGAGTGGAATGGCTAAGCAATTGTTAGCTACTCATGGCATTCAACCAGACATTATTTTTACAAATCAGTTGGATGATCTAGATAATTTTGAATTTTATTTTGAAGCTCATGTACAATTATTAGATGTAAAACGGATAAATATGCCAATTTCAGGAACACAAATTCGTCAACACTTATGGCGGCATTGGCAAGCAGTACCGATGTTAGTGCGTCCAAAATTACAACAAAAAATTTGCTTGATTGGTGAAGATGCTCCTGTTATCGCCCAACAACTCGCACTGACATTCAATACGATTGTTGCTAATGACTATCAAGGTGAGTATTTGGAAACACCATTTATTTTTACAACGGATTTGCATCAAGCAGCAGAATCCGTTTTACGATTCGCAATTGAAGAAAGCCACGGAGTTGAGCCGCACTTGTTGGTTGGTCGAGCAGGAGCGTATGGACAGTTGTTCAAGGCAATTAAACGTTATTTTTAGCTGAATTTCACAACATTTTTTGAAAGCGAATACAACATAAGAAATAGCAAAAAAAGCACTAAAATCGTTCGAAGAGTGCTTTTTTTGTTTGAAACACTTAGAAGATGTAGTATAATTTGTTTGTATCAATCTTTTGAATAAAAGGAGAAATTAACTATGTCAAGAATTGAATCAATTTACGCACGCGAAGTATTAGATTCTCGCGGAAACCCAACTGTTGAAGTTGAAGTAATCACAGAAGACGGTGGATTCGGACGCGCAATCGTACCATCAGGAGCATCTACAGGAGCTCGTGAAGCATTAGAATTACGTGACGGAGACAAATCTCGTTACTTAGGACGCGGAGTTGTTAAAGCTGTTGCGAACGTAAACGAAGTATTAGCACCTGCAATCATTGGAATGGAAGTTACTGACCAAGTTGGTATCGATACTGCAATGATCGAATTAGATGGTGATGCATTCAAGAAAAACCTTGGAGCAAACGCAATCTTAGGAATTTCTATGGCTGTAGCTCACGCTGCTGCTGATGAGCAAGGGTTACCATTATATGTTTACTTAGGTGGATTCAATGCGAAAGTATTACCAACGCCAATGATGAACATCATTAACGGTGGTGAGCATGCTGACAACTCAATCGATTTCCAAGAATACATGATCATGCCAGTTGGAGCTCCTTCATTAAAAGAAGCTTTACGTGTTGGTGCTGAAGTATTCCACGCTTTAAAATCAGTTTTAGGTGGAATGGGATTAGCAACTTCAGTTGGTGATGAGGGTGGATTCGCTCCAAACTTAGAATCTAACAAACAAGCATTAACAGTTATCAACGAAGCTGTTGAAAAAGCTGGTTATACACCAGGTGTAGACGTAGTTTACGCTATGGATGTTGCTTCTTCAGAGTTCTACGATAAAGAAACAAAAATGTATAACTTAAAAGGTGAAGGACGTTCGTTAACTTCAACTGAATTAGTAGCTTACTATTCAGAGTTAGTAGCTGAGTTCCCAATCGTTTCTATCGAAGATGGATTAGATGAGTCTGACTGGGATGGATTCAAACACATGACTGAAGTTATGGGTGATACAGTTCAAATCGTTGGTGATGACTTATTCGTTACAAACCCTGCAATCTTAGCAGAAGGAATCGAAAAAGGAATCGCAAACTCAATCTTAATCAAAGTTAACCAAATTGGTACTTTAACTGAGACGTTTGACGCTATCGATATGGCTCACCGTGCAGGATACACAGCTGTTGTATCTCACCGTTCTGGAGAGTCTGAAGATACGACTATCGCTGACATCGCTGTTGCGACAAACGCTGGTCAAATCAAAACTGGTTCTATGAGCCGTACAGACCGTATTGCAAAATACAACCAATTATTACGCATCGAAGATGAATTAGGATCAACGGCACAATTCCGTGGAATCAAATCAATCAACTGTGCAAAATAATTTTGCTTAAAAGAACACTTCGGTGTTCTTTTTTTGTTTAATTGACTTTTGATTGGTTTTAGGTTAACATAAATAATGTCAGCGGTTTCAAAAACTGTAGTGACAATCAAATTGGCACCTTGTCATTGTTAGTTTGATTCATACCTTTCAGCGGAAATTTGGACTTTTCCCAAAGATAATCGCAAGATTGTTGAAATTTATTTCCTACATTGAAAAAGCCACTGCATACGCAGTGGCTTTTTTAGTTGTGTTCGTGGAATGGATCGTGATCATCTAATTCCCCGAAGGTGAGGACTGTTTGTACGCTCGTTTCTTTGCTGTTTATTTCGTGGGATGGCTGTGAGAGTAGGCAAACATCATCGCTTTCTTGAATTGTTTGGGCCACTTTTGCTTCTAGTTCAGCAACTGTGGATGCGGTGATTGTTACAGTATAGATTGCTTTCATAAACATCTCCTTTGCCGATCAGCACCGTTTAAAAATCCGGAGCATGAAAATACTATACACACTTACGAAGCGAGTTACAAATTAAAAAAAAACGAAGGAGATTAAGTTTTTTCAAGAAAGAAAACGGAAATTATCTGAATTTCTATAAAAACAATTTGAATTTTAAATGGTGCATTTGGTATAATAAAAAAAGGCAAACAATCAACAGGAAGTATGGAGGCAAGGCAATGGAATCGGCTTTAAATATTCTTTTATTTATTTTATCAATTTTTATCATCATTATTGTAGGAATGCAGGGAGCAAAAAGCGAAGATGCATCAAGTGCAATTATGGGTGGAAGTAGTGATTCGAAATTATTTGCAGAATCAAAAGATCGTGGAATCGATTTGTTTTTAAATCGAGCAACAATCATTTCAGCAGTCGCATTTTTCGTTATCGTCATCGCAATTTGGGTGATTTAACTAAGACTGACGATGTAAACAGGCGAGGACAGAAACTTTTGTTATGTTCGCGCCTGTTTTGTATTATAATGAAGGTAAGAAATGATAATCTGGACGTCCAAAGAAAGAGCAGTGTAAACTGAAAAAGGTGAATAACAGATGAAAACAGCAATTTTAGCATATTTAATGCAACCGGAAATGAAGCAAGCAACAGTAAAAGAAATCGTGCTCGCGTTAGGTGTTTCGGCACAGCAAAGTGCTCAAGTTCAAAAGAATTTAGATGAACTCGAGCAAGCAGGAGATGTCATTCAAAGAAAAAAAAATAGTTCCTATCAAGCAAGTGAGAAACTAGGTTTCATCAAAGGAACTGTCATTGGTCATGCCCGTGGCTTTGCCTTCATGAGACCAACTGGCGGAACGGTAGCGGATGATTATTACTTAAAAGTAGAGAATGTCAACGGAGCTTACGATGGCGATCTTGTACTCGTAAAAGAATTGAGTAAAGCAACAGCAGATTTACGAAAAGAAGGTGTCGTTGTTAAAATTATTCAACGGAGCTTTAAACCAATTGTCGGTACAATTGTGGCATATAATAAAAGTTATCTTGAATGTAAAGTGGATGATGAGCGCTTTAATGCTCGGGTCTTTATTGCCAAAGATGATAGTTTAGGTGCTGTTCCAGATCATAAAGTTGTCGTCCAACCACTCGAATACTATGAAGATGGTGAGGTACTTGCACGTGTGAGTGAAATCATCGGGCATAAAAATGATCCAGGTGTGGATATCTTATCGATTATTTATAAAAATGGCATTTCAACTGAATTCAGTGCTGAAACATTAGCACAAGCAGCCGCAGTTGAAGAAGAAGTGGCTGAAACTGAATATGCGAATCGGAAAGATCATCGGTATGAAACGATTGTGACAATTGATGGTGATGATGCCAAAGATTTAGATGACGCGGTAACTGTGCGTAAACTGGAAAATGGAAACTATTTTCTCGGTGTACACATCGCTGATGTAAGCTATTATGTCACAATGGGAAGCCCAATGAGCAAAGAAGCGTATGAGCGAGGGACGAGTGTGTACCTTGTTGATCGCGTGATTCCAATGTTACCACATCGTTTATCAAATGGAATCTGTTCGTTAAATCCTCATGTTGATCGGCTTGTGATGTCATGTGAAATGGAAATTAATTCCCAAGGTGAAGTGGTGCAGTATGAAATTTCTCAAGGTGTGATTCATTCAGCAGCACGAATGACGTATCGTGCCGTCAATGAAATTATTACTGATCAAAATCCGCAAACGATTGCTGATTATGCTGAATTAGTACCAATGTTCCAAGATATGCATCAACTCGCACAAATTTTGGAAGCGAAACGCTATGATCGAGGAGCATTGGAATTTGATATTCCTGAAGCCAAGATTGAAGTTGATGAAGCTGGTAAGCCAATCGAGATTCACATGCGTGAACGCGGAACGAGTGAACGGATTATTGAGCAATTTATGCTCGAAGCAAATGAGTGTGTTGCCAAGCACTTTAAATTAGCAAAACTCCCATTTATTTATCGGATTCATGAAGAGCCGAGCGAACAAAAGCTCGAAAATTTTACAAATTTAGTTGCAAATTTAGGTTATCCAATTACAAGTGGTGAGGCGAAAATTTCGGCAAAGACGCTCCAACAAGTTTTGAAGGCGGCAATTGGTACTGACGCTGAAGCAGCTATTTCAACAATGCTCCTCCGCTCAATGCAAAAGGCACGCTATAGCGAAATCAGTGAAGGTCATTATGGGCTCGCTGCCCAATATTATACCCACTTTACATCACCGATTCGGCGATACCCTGATTTAGTCGTACATCGCTGTATCCGCGAATTTTTAATTAACCAGCAGACAGATGACAAAACGCAAACAACATGGAAACTTTCATTACCAGAAATTGCACAACAAACGTCTACTGCTGAACGCCGAGCGATTGACTGTGAACGAGCTGTTGATGATATGAAGAAAGCTGAATACATGTTAGAACATGTTGGTGAAACTTTTTCAGGAATTGTTTCATCTGTGACTAATTTTGGACTTTTTGTCGAATTACCAAACACAATTGAGGGACTTGTGCACATGAGCGACCTCAGTGATGATCATTATGAATTTCACCAAAGTCAAATGTTACTGATTGGGAAACGAACAAGTAAAACGTTTAAAATTGGTGACCATGTTGAAATCGAAGTAATGAGTGTCGATAAAGATAAACCAGCAATTGACTTTAAAATTGTTGGAATGAAAAGTAGTGGCCGTGGATTCCGTAGAAATGACGCAAGACCACAGCGTGAAGGAAACTATCGCTCGCGCAATCGTCAAGAGAAGCAAACAGAAAAAGGTGGAAACAGTCGCCGCCGCGACGATCGCCGGGGGAGTAGTCCAAAAGGAAAACGGAATAACCGCCGTAAATCATAACAAAGGAGAGTATGAATGAAGAAAGTGAAACGTTCAGTCGCAAACCGCCGCCTTATTGTGTCACTTGTTTTACTCTTATTTATCATTGGCTTTTCAATCTTTTTAGGTTGGAGCTATGGACAACGTCCATATATTGTCGATGGTATCGATGAGTCAACAAGTCAAGTCAATCCAGAAGTGGTACCGCCAGCAGAGGAGGTACCACCAAATACGGAGACAACTGCAGAGCAAGAACCAACAATCACCAGTGCAACCTTTATGGGCACTGGTGATATTCTCATTCATTACACGAATTGGGAAGATGCCCAAATTGGTCCGAAAAGTTATGATTTCACCCCGGCTTTTGCTGCGATTAAACCAATCATTCAACAGGCAAATTTTGCTTTTGCAAATGAGGAAACAATTCCTGGTGGAATAGAATTAGGTTTACAGTCATACCCACAGTTTAATAGTCCAAGCGAGGTAATTGATGCTTTAGCTGATACGGGATTCAATTTGATTCAACAAGCTTCAAACCATACTCTTGATCAAGGTGAGGCAGGAATAGCGAAAGCCTACGAAAAATGGCAAGAATATCCGGATGTTGCCGTTGTTGGTTCAGCTACATCACAAGCACAGCGAGATGAGGTAGCTATTATTGAGCAGAATGGGATAAAAGCTGCATTTTTAGCTTATACATATGGAACAAATGGCATGCCAATCCCAAATGAGTATAATGTCAACTTAATTGATCGGACACTCATTACAGCCGATGTGAAGCGAGCACAAGAGCAAGCAGATCTCGTGATTGTGGGCATGCATTGGGGTGATGAAGGCAGCAGTGAGGTCAATGCAATGCAACGCGAATATGGTCAATTATTAGCAGATTTAGGTGTTGATATCATTGTCGGAACGCACCCCCATGTCTTACAACCAGTAGAATGGTTGACGGGTAAAGATGGAAATCAAACATATGCAATATGGTCAATGGGAAATGCACTTTCAACCCAACTTGAAATTCCAAATTTAACCGGAGGTATTTTCGGGATTACAATTGATAAAGTAACAACAGGTGAAACTAGTGAAATTCAGTTGCGCAATCCATTTGTAATACCAACATGGAATTATTATACGGCAGCTTATCGAGATTTTTTGATTCTGCCATTTGATCAAGTGGAAGCAAGCCAATTTCCCGGAGATTTTGCTGCTCATCAAGCAACAACAGAGGCAATTTTGCGGACATATGTACCGGAATTAACAATCGCCAAAAGTATTGATTTTTAGGAGGAAAGCCATGGGAAAACATGGAGTAAAGATAGTTGCGAAAAATAAAAAAGCATACCATGATTATACAGTAGAAGAAAAATATGAAGCTGGAATTGTCCTGCAAGGAACAGAAATCAAATCAGTGCGCGCTGCTAAAGTGCAACTCAAAGAAAGTTTTGCACGAATTAAAAATGGTGAAGTATTTATTCATAACATGCATATTAGTGAATTTACACACGGAAATCGCTTTAATCATGATCCACTGCGGGTTCGGAAATTATTAGTACATAAATCTGAGCGTTTAAAATTGGAACAACGAATTAATCGTGATGGCTATACCCTAGTACCACTTGCAATTTATCTCAAAGATGGCTTTGCGAAAATGGAACTTGGATTAGCGAAGGGGAAAAAAACCCATGATAAACGCCATGCATTAAAAGAGAAAGATGCGAAACGTGAGGTAGAGAAAGCATTTCGCCAACAACAAAAGTATTGATGTGAATAAAGGGGAGTACGATGCGAAAGATTTTAGGAGTGTGCCTGGTAGTTATCGGAATTGGCTTCATGGTTATTGGTGGACAGCAGCTGTACACAGCGTATCAAGCAGAAACAAGTAGTTTAGGAGCAGCAAAGGAAATTTTGACAACTAATGGTATCGTTACAAAACCAGAAGAATTTATACAAGGTGATATTATTGGTCTTGTCCGCATTGAGCGACTAGGTTTTGAATCGGCGATTGTTGAGGGAGTCAAAGACGAAGACTTAATCAAAGGGGCGGGACACTTAAGCGAAACGGCTTTGCCTGGAGACAGTGATAAAATTGTCTTAGCAGGACATCGCAATCAAGCATTTGGGAAGCTTGAGCATGTTGAAGTTGGTGATCGTGTTGAAGTACAAACAATTTATGGTAATTATACATATCGAGTTCGGGCAATGGCAGTTGTTGATGAAACACAAACGGAAATTTTATTACCAACGGCTCCGAAAGAAGAACTCGTGTTATTTACTTGTTATCCATTTGTTTTTGGGGCACCAACGGAGCAACGCTATGTTGTATACAGTGATTTAGTGAGCGAATAGTGGAAAAGGACTAGTCCTTTTCCACTATTTTTGATATAATCAGGAGTGACTATATCAACCTGGGGGTGTTTTGGATTCGACAGGTATGCTAGGGTATAGGTTGCAAGCCGGCGGTATTCCGTAACTTACACTCGTTTAATATAAACGGAAACTATAACACAAACTTAGCAGCTGCCTAATTAATTGTAGCTCCCTTATCGAGTAATCGCCCATGTTGCGCGAATAAGGGTCACTAATGTGGGATACGCGTTACGCATCCGTCTGGTGCAAGACGAAGAGACTAATCAGGCTCGAAGGATAGATGGTTGTTCATTTCCAAGTTAGCCTTTTAAAAATTTAGATGAACTAAGCTTGTAGATGCCTATATTGAGGTGTGCTTGGACACGGGTTCGATTCCCGTCACCTCCACCAAAAAAACTAGAGAGTCTAATGCCGATTTTGTTCACATGGGATAAAATTAGCAAAAGTGGAAGACTTAAAATAAACAGAAAAAGAGTGCACTCACTCGCTAAATGCGAGCAGTGCACTCTTTTGGTTTATTTGAGACTTCCATAGGCGGTAGCTCATTTCTGAAATAAGTGCTCGAAGCTGATTCCCACCTAGCGCACTAGGTGGGAAAATGATGGCATAGAAAATAAGAAAACGGCTGAATCTCTCGAAAGAGGACACAGCCGTTTTTGATTTTCAGCCAATCATTAAGCTGAGACACGTTAAGAAATAAACGTCTGACTGCGGTGCTATCTCAAAGCAATAAAGGAAAGCATCGGTACGAGTAGAAAATACAAAGTTAAAAGCCTGTAGTCTATCACGAAAGTGAGAGCTACAGGCTTTTAATTTTTTTAGATATTACGAATAACTTGGATAACACGTCCAATGATTTTCGCTCCTTCTTGATTGATTGAAATTGGTTCATATAATTCATTTTCTGGTAATAACCAATGTTCTTTGCCATCAAAACGATAACGTTTTAAGGTTGCGTTGTTATAATCGACTGAGGCGACAACAATTTCATTGTTATAAGCAGTCGGAGATTGTTGAACAACGACAATATCACCGTCAACGATATGAGCATTAATCATACTATCACCTTTCACTCGGAGAGCAAATAATGGTGAAGTTGGACGACGATTCATCATTACTGGAATCAGTTCGGCATCGGCAGTAAGCATCTCAATTGGGACACCAGCAGTAACGAAAGAAACAAGTGGAACCTCAACAAAATCTACGACGTTGCGATCAGGTAATTCAACTTCGATTAAAGAAGCAAGATCGAGTTGAAAATGATGGGCTAACTTTTCAAAAAATTGAATATTAGGTTGTCGCCGACCATTTTCGTAGTTCGCATAGGTAAATTGATTCATCCCTAATTGCTCGGCAACGTCTTTTTGGGTTAATTTGTGCTCTTTGCGATAGGCACGCATAGTTTCAATCCAAAGCATGAGTTCACCTACTTTCTCAAAAAATTTTAGAATGTTCTATTACTAGTATAACGTAAAATACGAACGTGGTCAAAATGAAAAAATAATAATTAAAATGACAAATAAACGTTGTTTCTCGCAAGCAATAAATATATAAAAAAACATTAAATTTGTGAATATTAGCAAAAATTTTTCATTTTTTTTGTTATAATGAAAAAGGTTCTATTTTAGATGAGAAAGGGAGAAAAAAATGAAAAAAATATTTATTTTAGTGCTAACAATCGTAATGACAATGACAAATGTTTTGCCAACGATTGCTGCAACAACGACACGACAACAAGAAACAACAACAGCACCAAATAAATCAGGGAATGAAACCAGTGATTTAGGCGGGGAAACAGAATCAACAACAGGCGAATTACTCCCAGAAACAACTATTCCAGAACAGCCGGAAACAACACCGGAGAACAACGAAGATAGAACAACAGTAGAAACACCAAGCGAAGAAGTACAAGAAGAGTTAGAGAACGAATCGGAAACAAACGCAGGTGAAGGGGAATCTGAAGAACAAGAAGTGCCGACAGAAGAAATAAGTAGACTTTATACAGAAAAAGCAACACCAATTGTGACTCAAGGTGTTCAAACATTCCGTAGTCAAGCAGTGATTAATGAATTTGCGAAGGGGCAAGTAAATTTTGATATTGACCCAGAAGTTGAAGCAGCATTTGCTGAACGTGTGCAAAGCGTCCAAGCATTTGAGCCGCAATCACCACAACCATATGAAGTTGCCGCGGTAACTGCGTCTGGCGACTATGTTTTTGTTGAAGGCCAAGCGACATACGATGCGGCAGTAGAACAAGCAGCTGAAGTTGTGGCGAATCAAGAAAATGCTGAAGTCAGCACAATTTTTGCAGATGAAAATATGGAAATTGTAGATGCTGTCGTATTGAATAACCAAGGAGTGATTACGTACAGTACACAGTCGAATATTGTTCGGGTTTTCAAAACGATTAATGGCGCACTTTATACTGGATGTGACAAAAATACGGATTTATATAGCAGTGCAACACTCAGCAGTGCATCAGGATATGTGAATCAATGTTATGTTGATGATGTAGCACTACTTGGAATTCAAGGGGATGCTGCTAAAGTTTTAGTTTCAGGTAAAGTTGCTTGGATTCGCATTTCAACGGATCTTGTGTTTGTGACACCACAACAAGTGACGAATCCAAGTTATTATGTGAATGAAAACGGAAATTTTGTGCACTTTATCACAAAAAACTTAACAAATCCAAATTCAGGTGGTTCGAAGATTACAATTGGTCCTGCGAATACAACACTCGCAAATGGGACAAAATATTATAGTTATGATGGGAAGTATTTTTATACTGATCCAGAAGTAATTGGACCAGATATGGCCGATGGGGTGACAAACCAAGCAGTTAATGCCAGTAGTCCATACTATAACTATTTTCTGAATCTACCATTTAATAGTAAAGCAGTGGCGACAGCGGCACAAATTGATAGTTACATTAATGCCAATACACAGGCGACGAGTAAATTACGTAATACCGGGCAAGCATTTATTGATGCTCAAGAAAAGTACGGAATTAACGCGATGTTGATGCTTGGAATTGCTATCAATGAAAGTGGTTGGGGAATGAGTGACATTGCCCAGACAAAAAATAATTTATTTGGTTTGAATGCGATTGACGCTACACCTGGCGAGTCAGCGAATTACTTTTCAAGTGTTGCCCAATGTATTAATGATTATGCAAGCGATTGGTTAGCTCAAGGTTATGCTGATCCACAAGATTGGCGTTACTATGGCGGTATGCTTGGAAATAAAAATATGGGAGCAAATGTGAAGTACGCTTCGGATCCATTCTGGGCAGAAAAAGCGGCGGCCCATATTTACACGGTTGATCGTGGGATTAATGGGGGAAATTCAAAAGAGTGGAACTATTATTCAATTGGAATTTTCACAACACCAAATAGTGTCAAAAATGCATCGGGGCAAGAAGTTTATCCAATAACAGCACCAGATGCTAATGGAGTGTTGAGCTTATACAGTGGGTATACAGAAACACCGATTGTTTTGAAAGAAACAGATTCATCGGATGGAAAATATCTTGTGTGGCCAGCACGAAATAATATTCTCAGTAGTAGTAACAATGTACCAACAGCATTACCATACAGTTGGAACAGCAACGAGTATGTGAATAGTAGTGGAGTTGAAGTAATAACAGGAATAAAATCGATGCAAGTTGCTAGCAGTTTTGATACCAAAACGATTAGTAATACTGGGACATTGAATTTAAATGGTTGGTTAATTAGTCAAAATATGAATATTTTAACATCCAATGATTTACGTGCCGAGTTTATTATCAATGATCAAACATACGCAACATCAACACGATGGCAACGTAGTGATATCACGCCACTCTACGGTGGTGGACGTTATGAGTATCCATGGGCAGGGTTTGATTTGAAAGTCGATTTGTCTAGTTTAGCAATTGGAACATATACATATGCAATCAAATTAAGTGAAGAAGGATATCATACAACGAATATTACAATTCCAGGAACGATTAAACAAACGGTTGGAGATAAGATTATTACCATAAGTGGTTCAACGATTAAAGTTGAAAGTGCAATTCAAACGATGCAACCGGTTTATAGTTTTGATCAATTGAATTTGGATACAAGAGGAAAGCTCAGCTTTTCTGGTTGGATGATTAGTAAGAATATGGATATTCTGACACCAAATGATATGAAAATTGAATTTGTGGTATCTGATAATGGCGATAAAGTCCTAGCAACGGCAGAGCGCTGGCAACGAGACGATATTACGTCATTATATGGAGACGGCAAGTATACTTACCCGTGGGCAGGGATGCGATTGAATGTAGATTTGAGTACATTGGCTGTGGGAACATATGCATATCACCTACGATTAAGTCAATCGGGATACCAAACAATGGGACTATCAATTCCGGGCATAGCAACTCAAATTGTGAATGGAAAAAAAATTACTATCAGTGGATCGACAATTAAAGTTGAAAGCGCGCCACAAACAATGCAACCGGTTCATAGTTTTGATTATGTAAAATTAAATACTGCTGGACAATTAGATTTCTATGGTTGGATGATTAGTAAAAATATGAATATTTTAACGCCCAATGATATGAAGATTGAATTTGTATTATCGAATAATGGTGATAAAGTCTTAGCAACAGCAGAGCGTTGGCAACGAGATGATATTACATCATTATATGGAGAGGGGAAATATGCTTATCCGTGGGCGGGAATGCGATTGAATGTAGATTTGAGTTCATTAGCGGCAGGAACATACGAATACCATTTACGCCTCAGCCAATCAGGGTATCAAACATATGGATTATCGATTCCAGGAACAATTACTCAGTTAGTGAATGGAAAGAAAATCACAATAAGTGGCTCGACGATTAAAGTTGAAAATGCAATCCAAACAATGCAACCGGTTTACAGTTTTGATCAAATAAAACTAGATACGACAGGAAAACTCAATTTTTACGGTTGGATGATTAGTAAAAATATGAATATTTTGACACAAAGTGATATGAAAATTGAATTTGTATTGTCGAATAATGGCGATAAAGTCTTAGCAACAGCAGAGCGTTGGCAACGAGATGATATTACACCTTTATATGGACAAGGAAATTATACATATCCGTGGGCGGGTATGAGGTTGAATGTAGATTTGAGTACATTAGCACCTGGTACCTATGGTTATCATTTACGCCTCAGTCAACCAGGATATCAAACATATGGATTATCGATTCCAGGAACAACAAGCCAAGTGGTGAATGGAAAGAAAATCACAATAAGTGGCTCAACAGTCAAAATTGAACGAGTAAACTAAAAAAAGCCATCCCTTGTGTTAAAGTGGTACACTGGGGAGGCTTTTTTTGTGATGGAAAATGTTATTGTGATGATAATCGACGAGATATTTTAAAAGTATATAATTGTAAAAAAAAATGATATAATGTTAAAATAGGCAAAATTTATAGGAGAAGGTTTTATGAAAAAAATTGTTTTTATGGGATATCCGGATTTTTCAGATAATAGTTTTGCTGTTTTTCATCAGATGATAAAACAAGGGGTTCAGCGCAAATATGTTTGGTTTTATTATAAAAAAAACAAAGACTATATAGCGAAAAAATGCCAGAATTACTTCGAAGAACAGGAATTGAAAAATGTTGTTTTTATTGAAGCAGAAAATATTTTGAAAGTCTTGTGGCATTATCTTACAGCTACGGCAATTATTAGTACTCACGGGTGCGTAGAGGTGCTACCTTTGTTAAAGTGGCAACAAAAAATCAATTTATGGCACGGTATGCCACTAAAGAATATTGCTGCACTTGATGGCGGGAAATCACCACAGAAAATGAATAGCACAATAGCGACGTCACCGGTCTTTAGAGAAGTAATAGCAAAGTGTTTTGAATTAGATATCAATCAAGTACAAAAAATAGGTTCGCCTAGAATGGATTTTCTTTTCTATGATACAAAAAAACTTAAAAGTATCTTTGGTGTAGAAAACCATCCACATATCTATATGTGGATGCCAACATACCGGAAAAGTAGTGAAGGTAAAGAACATAGTGATGGTAACGTCAAAAAAACAATTGGTGGATTAAGTGCAGAAGACCTTAAAAAGTTAGATGAAACTTTAGGTAAGAAACAAGAATTTTTATTTGTTAAATTACATCCAATGGATTTTTTAAATCAGGAGATGGAAGCATTTGATTTTAAAAATATCAAAATATTTACGAGCCAAGCTTTCTTAGATTACGGCTACGAAGTAAATCATTTTTTAGCAATGGCAGATGTGTTGATTACTGACTATTCTTCTGTTTACTTTGATTATGCTATTTTAAATAGACCAATTATTGTCTATACGGATGATGCAGATGCTTATCGAAATAATCGAGGTTTTACAAACGACAAAATTTTTGAAGTTATGAATACTTCTCAGGTGATTAGTGATAAAGAAGACTTACTAAGAGTAATTGAATTGCCAATTGCCGATTTAAAGATTTTGGATGAAGAGTCGAATGAATTTATTAATCAGTATGCAATTGAGCAAAAAAAATCAGGGAAAAGTTATTCGGAAATATTTTTACAAAACAATAACTTGTAGGGAGAACAATAATTATGAAACGAATTATTACATATGGAACTTTTGATTTGTTGCATTATGGTCATATTAACTTATTAAAACGCGCGAAGGAACAAGGCGATTATTTAATTGTTGCGTTATCTACGGATGAATTCAATGAATTAAAAGGTAAAAAAACTTTCATGAAGTACGCAGATCGCAAGAAGATTTTAGAGGCCATTCGTTACGTGGACTTAGTTATTCCAGAGGAAAACTGGGAACAAAAAGTGAATGATGTTCAAAAATATCATGTTGATATGTTTGTTATTGGTGATGATTGGAAGGGTGAATTCGATTTCTTAAAGGAATATTGCGAGGTTAAATATTTAGCTCGAACACCAGAAATTTCGACAACAGCAATCAAACAAAAACTAAATGAGCAGAAGTATTAAGAAAAACGATAAAGTTAAAGCAAGTGAAATTCAACGCAAGCTTTAACTTTTTTTGTGCTATAATAAAGAGTGATGAATATTTTTAAAAGTTAGGAATGTAATGAAATGGCGAAAAAGAAACTTGTTTTTTCTTGGTGTTTTGCACCATATATAAATTCAACCGGTTTATCATTATATAAAAATCTACTTCATTCAAAATATAATTACGATGTGGTTCAAATGAAAGATGTTGTTTCAGATCAAAGAATTTTAGAATTTGATTATGAAAAACAATTTCGAAGATTTGAAGTGGTTGAGAATAAAGAGATTTTAACTGCTGAGGGGATGCAGTCGGCAAGTAAAATTGCTATTGTTAAAAACTTAATTGGCTTTATTTTTAAAGGAATAAAAACTTTTAATAGCAATAAACAGGAGTATGATTGTGTACTTTCTAATTCAGCGGAATATATTAGTCATATTCCAGCCTATTGGATTAAATTGAGAAATCGGAACCAGCCTTGGATTGCTATTTTCACTGATAGTTTAAGCGGCAATCCTTATTTTGAGTACGATTCAAATTATCAATCAGCAATTATTAAAGTCTATTACAAAATATTTACTTTTATCGAAAAACAAGTGTTTAAGAAAGCAGATAAACTTATTTTTTTAAATCAATATCAAAAAGAGGCAGCGTTTAAAAAGTATTCACCTGCATTAATAGATACTTTAACTGCAAAAGTTGAATATGTGAATAATAGTTATGTTGATGAAATGTTTGATTATGCTGCGAATTTAGAGTTGCAGGATAATCACAATCAAACAAGTAGCTTTGTTATTTCACACGTTGGATCAATTTATGGAAGAAGAAGTTTAGCTGATGTAATTGCAGCAGTCGAATATTTATTTGAACAGCAACAAATAATTGAAGGTGATTTAGTTATCCAAATTGTCGGTAAAATCAAAGAACAAGAACAAGAGTTAATTACTGAAAACATCAAATGCTTTTTCAAATTTTTAGCACCGGTTCCATATTTGGAAAGCTTGGAAATCATGCAAACAAGTGACGCGCTGTTATTAATCGATGGAATTTTCCCTGAAACCGAACACAACATTTTTATGGCAGGTAAGTTAGCGGATTATTTTGGGGCGAAAAAACCAATTTTGGCAATTACTATGAGCCAAGGAATTACAACAGATCTTATTAATGAAACAGGTAACTATACTTATTTCGGTAACGATACAGAAGGTTTGGCGAAAAAAATTCAAGCATTAATAGCGAAGCAAGAAACACCGAATTTACAAAGCTACGCATACTTTGATTCTAAAGAAGCAGCAAAAAAAATCGATGAAATCATTTACAACTTGATAAATGGATGTGATCAAAAATGAAAATACTACAAATAAATTCAGTATGTGGATTTGGTAGTACTGGAAGAATTACAACAGAAATACAACAAAAATTAAAGGAAAAAGGACATCAGAGTTTAATTGTATATGGTCGTAATAATGCACCAAAGGATAGTGACAGTTATAGAATAAATAGTAGTTTGGAATTTTCTGTTCATGTATTAAATACGCTATTGTTTGATAAACACGCATTAGCATCAAACGATGCAACCTATAAACTTATAAGAAAGATACAGGAATATAGCCCTGATATTATTCATTTGCATAATTTGCATGGATTCTATTTAAATATTGAAATTTTATTTGAATATTTAAGTAGGATAGATACAAAGATAGTTTGGACTTTACACGATTGTTGGGCTTTTACGGGTCATTGTGCATATTATGATTATGTTGGATGTGAAAAATGGAAAACAGGGTGTTATGATTGTCCACAAAAAAAAGAATATCCACCTAGCTTTTATTTAGACAGATCTAAACAAAATTATGCATTGAAAAAAAATTTATTTACTCAACTAAAAAACTTAGAAATAATAGTGCCTTCAAAGTGGTTAGCTAGC
Organism: Firmicutes bacterium ZOR0006; assembly: GCA_000798955.1. Classification (GTDB taxonomy): domain Bacteria; phylum Bacillota_I; class Bacilli_A; order Culicoidibacterales; family ZOR0006; genus ZOR0006. Next base: position 26,224 of record JTLC01000017.1, read on the forward strand.
CAAGTAGAACAATCTTTTTTATCTAAATATCCTATAAAAGTTATTTATAATGGAATAGACTTGAATGTTTTTAAGCCTATAAAAAGTAATTTTAGACTTCAAAACAACATTGGGTTAGACAAAAAAATCATTTTAGGTGTAGCTAGTATTTGGGAGAAGAGAAAAGGTATAGATACATTTGTAGAATTATCAAAAATATTACCAGATGAATTTCAAATAGTTTTAGTTGGTGTTAATCATCGACAACAAAAACAATTACCAGAAAATATAATCGTAATAAATCGAACGAATAATACTAACGAGTTGGCTGAAATTTATAGTGCGGCAGATATATTTGTTAATCCTACACTAGAAGAGACACTAGGCTTGACAAATTTAGAAGCAATAGCTTGTGGAACACCTGTTATAACCTATAATTCAGGGGGGAGTCCAGAATGTTTAAATAAAGATACGGGTGTCGTAATAAAAAAGAAAGATTTATCTTCTTTAGTATCTGCTATTAAAAGTCCAAGTGTATTTGAGAAAGTAGAAATAGAAAATAAATTTGATAAAAATTATGCATTAGATAAATATTTAGAATGCTATGGAATAAAGGAGTAACAGACAATGTTTAAAAACAAAATTTTATTAATCACAGGTGGAACAGGATCATTTGGAAATGCCGTCATGAAACGCTTCTTAGATAGTGATTTTAAAGAAATTAGGATCTTTAGTCGTGATGAAAAGAAACAAGATGATATGCGTAAAAAATACAATCATCCCAAATTAAAATTCTACCTTGGCGATGTGCGTGACTACGATTCGATTTATCAAGCGATGAAAGGTGTTAACTATGTGTTCCATGCGGCAGCGTTAAAACAAGTGCCATCATGTGAATTCTATCCAATGCAAGCAAATAAAACGAATGTCGATGGAACGAGTAATGCCATTGAAGCAGCAATTGCGAACAACGTTGAGAACTTCATTCTTTTAAGTACTGATAAAGCTGTCTACCCAATCAATGCGATGGGAATTTCAAAATCAATGGCGGAAAAAGTGCTTGTTGCACGTTCACGTCAGTTAAGCGATAGCGAAACAACATTATGTGTGACACGTTATGGAAATGTCATGGCATCACGTGGTTCAGTGATTCCATTATTTATCGAACAAATTAAAAACGAACAACCATTAACAGTGACAGACCCAAATATGACGCGCTTCTTAATGTCATTAGATGAAGCAGTTGATCTTGTTTTATATGCGTTCCAACATGGAGCACAAGGAGATACGTTTGTCCAAAAAGCACCAGCGAGTACGGTTCATGATTTAGCACACGGATTAGTTGAGTTATTTGAATCAGATGTTGATGTGAAAGTAATCGGAACACGCCATGGTGAAAAACTATACGAGTCATTGATGACACGTGAAGAAATGGTCAAAGCTGAAGACCAAGGAACATACTACCGCATTCCAGCCGATAACCGTGACTTAAACTATTCAAAATTTGTGGAATCAGGTGAAGAATCAATTACCCAAGTTGACGAAGAATATAATTCACATAACACAGAACGTCTTGATGTCAAAGGTGTTCAAGAAAAAGTGCTTGAATTAGCATATGTTCGTGCAGAACTGGCTGACCATTTAGCAGGAACAAAAGGAAATAATGACGATAAGTTATTATAAGACAAAGTAAAGAGGCGAAAAAGATGAAAGTACTTGTAACTGGAGCGAACGGATTTGTTGGTCAAAACTTAATTGCCACATTACGCTTACACCCAGAAATTGAAATTTATACTTACGACTTAGACAACACAGCCGAAGACTTACACGCATTCACACAAGATTGTGAGTTTGTCTTCCACCTTGCTGGTGTCAACCGTCCAGAAAACCCAGAAGAATTCATGACCGGAAACTTCGGATTTACAACGCAATTATTGGAAGCATTACAAATACACGGAAATAAAGCACCAATCTTGATTACCTCATCAATTCAAGCAGAGCTTGAGAATGACTATGGCAAGAGTAAACGTGCAGGCGAACAAGTTGTTTTTGATTATGCCACGCAAGTCGGGACACAAGCGTATGTCTATCGCTTACCAAATGTCTTTGGCAAATGGTGTCGACCAAATTATAATAGCGCGATTGCGACATTCTGTTATAATATTGCGAATGGATTATCAATTCAAGTGAATAACCGTGATCATGTGATGAATCTTGTTTATATTGATGATGTGGTGGCTGCCTTCATTGCGGCAATGAATGGTCAAGCAATTATGGCTGAGCAGTTTACTAGCGTACCAGAAGTATCAACACTGACACTTGGGGAAATTGCCGATTTAATCGCGAGTTTTCCAACGAGTCGCCAAAATTTACAAACACCATTCGTAGGCGTAGGTGTTGAGAAACAGTTATATAGTACCTATTTAAGTTATTTACCACATGATCAATTTGCCTATGATTTGAAGATGAACGTTGATAACCGTGGGTCATTTACGGAGTTTTTAAAGACACCAGAACGTGGACAAGTATCAATTAATGTCTCAAAACCAGGAATTACGAAGGGGAATCATTGGCACCATACGAAAACTGAAAAATTCTTAGTTGTTAGTGGAGAGGCGCTGATTCAATTCCGCCAAATTAATAGTCAAGAAATCATCGAATACCGTGTGAATGGTGACCAACTTCGCGTTGTTGATATTCCGACGGGCTATACGCATAATATTATCAATGTTGGGACAACTGACCTTGTGACAGTGATGTGGGCGAATGAAGCCTTTGATCCACAACGACCAGATACATTCTTCTTGGAGGTTTAAACAAATGAAAAAATTAAAAGTGATGACAATTGTCGGAACACGACCAGAAATTATCCGTTTAGCAGAAGTCATTAAGCAATGTGATCTTTATTTTGATCACACACTTGTGCACACAGGACAGAACTGGGATTACGAGTTAAATGATGTCTTCTTTGAAGATTTAGAATTACGCAAGCCAGATCACTTCTTAAGTGCGACAGGAAATCATTTAGGTGATACGTTAGGAAACATTATTGCGAAATCATATGAAATTTTAGCGGAAGTTCAACCAGAAGCGTTATTGATTTTAGGTGATACAAATAGCTGTTTAAGTGCCATTGCAGCTAAACGTTTAAAAATTCCGGTTTTCCATATGGAAGCTGGGAATCGTTGTTTCGATCAAAACGTTCCCGAAGAGATTAACCGTCGAATTGTCGATGTGACAAGTGATGTCAATTTAGCGTATACAGAACATGCACGCCGTTACTTAATCAGTGAGGGAATGCGGAAAGAGTATACATTCGTAACGGGATCACCACTACCAGAAGTGTTTGCGAAGTACATGCCAACAATTGAAGCGAGTACAGTGCTTGAAGATTTAGGGTTAGAGGCAGGAAAATATATCTTAGTAAGTGCTCATCGTGAAGAAAATATCGATAATGATGATAACTTTAAAGTCTTGACTGATGCTTTAAATGCCACAGCAGAGTTGTATGATATGCCAATCATTTATTCAACGCATCCACGTAGTTGGAAACGGATTGAGTCAACAGGAGTGACATTCCATCCAAATATTCGTCAATTAAAACCATTTGGTTTCCATGATTACAACAAGTTACAAAAATATTCGTTCTGTGTGTTATCAGATAGTGGTTCACTAGCGGAAGAATCAAATATTATGAACTTCCCAGCAGTCTCAATTCGTACAAGTACCGAGCGTCCAGAGGCAGTTGACAAGGGATCATTCATCGTTGGTGGCATTACCTTTGATTCAATCATGCAAGCAATCGAAGTGATTACAAAACAAAAAGCGTTACAAGCCCCACTAGTGAAAGCTCATGACTACACGGATGAGAATGTTTCGTTGAAAGTCGTGAATATTATTCAAGGCTATACTTCAATTATCAATAAATTTATTTGGCGGAAATAGTGATGAATAAAACCGTAATGAATTATTTTTATGCGACGTTCTTTCATCTAGCGTCAATTTTATCATCGGTTATTACCGTACCTTATTTAACGCGGATTTTTCTTCCGAGTGATTTAGGTGTCGCAGCCGGTGCAACATCACTTGTTCAGTTTTTAATGCTCGTTGGTGGTTTTGGAAGTAGCTACTATGGTAGTAAGTTGATTTCTAAAAATCGATATGATGAAAGAAATTTTGCTGCTGCAATCAAGGCAGTTTTTTCAATGCAGTTTGTGATGTCGTTGATTATCTTATTAATAGCGGTAACAATTTTGAGTGTAGCAAACTTTTCTGAAAAAGGAGTTTACCTCATTGCTGTGTTCAGTTTATTGGCAACGGCAATTGATGTAAGCTGGTTTTTTGCAGGATTAGAAGAGTTCCGTATAACTGCACTGAGAAATGTATTGATTCGAATTTTTGCGACAATTTCTATTTTTCTTTTTATTCGTTCAAGTAATGATATCTATATTTATGTATTAATTAATGTTTTATCGAATATTTTTGCTACTGCTTCGTTATGGTATTATGTGAGAAAACGTGTTGATATTATGCAAGTGATTAAAGCAAAAGTTGATTTTCGTGAGCATATCAAACCAGCATTTATCTTATTGTTACCACTTATTTTCAGCTATGTTTATACAACATTAGATCGTTTTTACCTGCAAATTATTGGAACGACAACAGATGCGGGATTTTATGAGCAAAGTATGATGATGGTTCGAACATCAATTATTTTTGTGACAACTATTGGTGGGATTATGTTACCGAAAATGACGTTGCTCCTCTCACAAAAGCTACAAAACCCTGAAGAAATTAAAAAATTAATGACACAAAGTTTTAGTATTGCTGTTGCCATTTCAATCTTAATTACAGCGGGTATTTATGGTGGGATTGCTAACTTTGTCTCATGGTTTTATGGACCGGAGTTTCAAGCTGTAATTCCATACTACTATTTATTAGCACCATTGCCAGTTTTAGTGGCATGTTCACAGGTTATTGGACAACAGTACTTAATTCCATCAGGTAAGGATAAAAAAGTAGCTATTACCTTTGGTATAGCTGCGATTTTGAGTGTTACTTTAAATACCGTGCTGATTCCAAAATTTGGTGGGTTCGGAGCTTGTATGACAATTCTTTTAGTCGAATTTTTTGCTGGTGGAATTCAACTCTATCATGGGAAAAATAGTATTAATCGACGAGTGATTGCCAAAGATGGTCTGAAATATCTTGTGAGTGCAGTAGCTGTGGTAGTTGTGATGAAAGGGATTGAGATGATGTTAGGGACGGGAATTTTTCCAACGATTATTATGGGTGGAAGTGCCGTGCTCGTCTATCTTCTCTTAATCTACCTGTTGAAAGTATCGATTTTAAGTGAAATAGGGGTGAGAAGATGAAAACATTAGTTATTATTCCTGCATATAATGAAGAACAAAGCATTGTAAGTTTATATCAGGAACTAAAAACAGAAACAGATTTCGATGTTATCGTTGTCAATGATGCGTCAACGGATCAAACACTTAAAGTTTTACGGGAAAATAATATTCCCTACTTAGATTTACCATTTAATATGGGAATTTCTGGGGCGATGAGAACGGGATTCCGCTATGCTATGGAAAATGAATATGAACATGTTTTAAAGATTGATGCTGATGGACAACACTCGCCGAAATATTTAAAGGAAATGGTCGCATTATCACAGGAATATGATTTGGTAGTGGGTTCACGTTTTATTGAGGAAACATCATACAAACAAACATTCATGAGAAAATTAGGGGCAAAATTCATTGAGATGGGTATCAAAGTGTTTACGGGCACAAAACTTCATGATCCAACTAGTGGGATGATTTGCTATGATGCAAAAGCAGTGAAATTTTTAGCCAATGATGTCCATGAGTTAATGGAACCCGAATATTTTTATATTTTCTTGAATAATGGTTTTACGGTGAAGGAATTACCGGTTGAAATGAACCAACGAGAGTTTGGAAGTTCGCATTTTTCTTCTGTATTCTCTTCAATTGAGTACATGATTGAATTTTTCTTCACGCTTGTTGTCTTCAAAAATTTGAAAATAAAGGAGTAATGTAATGAATATATGGTTGAAAATAATATTATTAATCGGTGTAATTACAGCACTTATTTATATTCATAATGAAGCCAAAAAGTCAAATATGAATATTAAGCAAGTTATTTTTTGGTACATTGCCAGTTTTTTACTGTTTGTTACCGTTGTCTTTGATGGACTCATGCAACTGATTGCGAAAGCATTAGGGATTTATGATCCAGTCAATGCCATTTTTTTAGTCATTATTTCGATTTTAGCATATAAAGTCTTCCGACAAGCAGTTGAAATTAATAAGTTGACTATTCAAGTGAAGACGTTAGCGCAAAAAGTGGCAATCAATGTTAAGGAAAGAAGGTAGAATATGGTTGGAAATAAAACTATGATAGTTTCAATGTTAATAACTATTATAGTACTATCAAGTAGTTTCTTGAGTGGATATGCAATTAATACTCTTTTTAAAAAGAAACAGATTTCGAAATTAGCCAGTCTAGTACTTGGGTTTTTACTCAACTGTAGTATTTTTCAGCTAACTCATCTACCGGCAATGCTGCAACAATTTAGTTGGGATACAATGTTGCTTTGGAATACAAGCATATTTTTGATAAGTATTTTTATTTTAAATATTTATGGTTTGAAGGCAGTTGTCAAAGATTTTAAAAAAGGAATATTCACATTTAACGTTAGTAATGTAGTCGTGTTCTATTTTGCAATTTCGCTGATCTTTATTGTTTTTAACTTGCAATTTGGCTTTACAAACGATGACAATAACGTTTATGTGAGTCGAATACTTGCAAATATTAATGCAACACAGTTAGATGCAACTTTCCCAGGTAACGGAATTCCGGGAACAGAGTTACAATTTTTATATCGCATTAATGGTTACGAGTTATTCTTGTCATTTTTATCATGGCTCACGCAAACAAAACCAGCTGTGATGTTTTCGTTTATCATGCCAATGACTTTGATTCCAATTAATTTTGCGGTAATACTCTATGTTAGCCGCCTAATTTTACCTAATCAAAATCGAGCATTATTATTAGCACTTGGCTTTTGGGTTGTTTCGTTCTTAGGTTTCGCTCATCCGCTGGTCGGATGGCACCAATTTGGGATTCCATTTGTTGGTAAGTCGATGTATCACAACAGCTTGTCATTATTGTTAATTGTGTTCTTAGCACGATTAATTATCAAGGAACGAGTTAGCGTATATGATTGGCTGATTTTTACAGCGCTTCATTTGACGGGTATTTTCTTTACACCGACATCGTTGAGTTTTAGTGTTGTTATTTATGCAATATTTGTGTTAATTGCAATTATAAAGTATCGATTTGATATCAAAAAAGTATTTTGGTTTGGTTTTACGGGAGCAATACTGATTGTCTTGGCATTAAGTTCTGCCGTGCTACGAAGTAGTGATGGCGGAATTAAAATTAGCTCAGTCTATGAGTCAGGATTTTCATTTTTCAGCTATTTTGTTAACACCGAATTTTTCTTCAATATTTTTACAATTGTCTCATTACTTTTAGCAGTAATATATTTCAAAAAGTATAAATTAAAAGATATGCGCGGGCTAATTTTTGGCGCATTTCCAGTATTACTATTTGTCATTATTATCAATCCGGTATCAGCGAATTTATATGCCTATCATATTGCTTATGAAGATATTTTCTGGCGATTATATTGGTTAATGCCGATTAATTTAGGTATTGCATATGGATTTGTTTATTTATTTGAATTAGCAGTAGGAACTTTCGAAAATGAAAAGAAAGTACCACTAATTGTAAAAATGGTTGTGTTTGCCGGAGTTGTAGCAGTTGGCTTAAATCTTTTTAATGTCAAGAACGAACAAAGTTATTCACAGATTCAAAATTATACGAATAACCCAATTGAAAACCCTTATAAAATTCCAGAAAACATTGTTGCTTTTGCCGAATTTTATACTTCGCTTCCACTAGAAACATCGAAAGATAACGAGGAAACAATCTTTACGGACAAAGAATTTGGTGACTTTTTACCAAACTTAGTTAGTACCTTAGATATTTTAACGGGGCGTGAAACAGGAGAGTACAAAAAGGTTGTTGGAGAAGATTATCCGTATTTGATGAATGCCAAGTATCGATTAGCAATGCAAAATGAAGATACATCCAATTTATACACTATGCTTTTGAAATACCAACCGAATTATGTGGTTACCAAATTTGAAGATATTCAAGTACACGACTTCTTGAGTGAACAAGGATATGAAATTGTCTTTGAAAATAGTGTTAACAAAATTTTTTACAAAAAATAGGAGATGATAGCTATGAAAGGTATCGTATTAGCAGGAGGATCAGGAACACGCCTGTATCCATTAACAATGGTCACAAGTAAACAATTATTACCAATTTATGACAAACCAATGATTTACTACCCACTATCAACATTAATGTTAGCGGGAATCCGTGAAATCTTAATTATCTCAACACCAGAAGATTTACCACGTTTTGAGAAGCTCTTAGGAGACGGATCACAATTTGGGATTACATTAGAGTACAAAGTACAACCAAGTCCAGATGGCTTAGCACAAGCCTTCATCTTAGGTGAAGAGTTCATCGGTGATGACTCAGTTGCGATGGTGTTAGGAGATAACATTTATTACGGAAATGGAATGCGTAAAATGTTACAACGTGCCGCAAACAAAGAGCAAGGTGCAACAGTTTTTGGCTACCATGTTCAAGATCCAGAGCGTTTTGGAATTGTCGAATTTGATGCTGACGGAAAAGTGTTAAGCGTTGAAGAAAAACCAGAGCAACCAAAATCAAACTATGCGATTACAGGGTTATATTTCTACGATAATCGTGTAGTAGAAATTGCGAAAAACGTTCAACCATCAGAGCGTGGGGAATTAGAGATCACATCAATTAACGAAGCCTACCTCAATATGGGTGAGTTAGATGTAGAATTACTTGGACGTGGATTTACATGGTTAGATACAGGAACACACCAAAGTTTAGTTGATGCGACAAACTTTGTCCGTACTGTTGAAGAACACCAAGGTGTGAAAATTGCCTCATTAGAAGAGATTGGTTACATCAATGGCTGGATTACAAAAGATCAATTGGTTGAACGTGGCGAACTCATGAAGAAAACAGGGTACGGGCAATACTTATTGAACGTAGCCAACGGGAAAATTAAATACTAAGCGTCTAGTCACGTCGATAAAACCAAACAACAAAGTATCGCCAGTGTGGCTAGAAAATAAGCAAAGTTCAAGAGAGTTCTAAATGAACTCGTGGAAGTTTGCGATTTTCTAAACACTGGAGTGATTAGCGCGTTATGATGTGAGTGATTGAAGCCGATGTTTGGAACTAAGAAATCAGAAAAACATCAATACGGTACGTGAAATAAGTGAGTAATTATAGCAGACTGAGACGGAGTTATAATTGCTTACGATTTCACAAGCATTGAAGGTGGAAGCCCGTTATCAAATTGAGTGCCTGGCATCGGTGTTTCAAACACAAGTAGTAATTTAAGCGGAAAATAAAAGATGACAAGAGCATTCTTGTCATCTTTTACAAGTAAAGGAGAAGTTAGTATGAAAGCAACAAAAACAAACTTACCAGGAGTATTTGTTATTGAACCTAATGTCTTTGGTGATCACCGTGGATGGTTCATGGAATCGTATAATCAAGCAAGTTTTGAAGCTGCAACAGGAATGAAAATTGAATTTATCCAAGATAACCAATCATTTTCAGCACAAGTAGGAACATTACGTGGACTACATTATCAATTAGCACCAAAAGCACAAACAAAGTTGATTCGTTGTACACGTGGGCGCATTTATGATGTTGCTGTTGATATTCGTCCTGAAAGTGAAACATATGGACAATGGTTCGGGATTGAATTAACGGAAGAAAATAAAAAACAATTATTAGTACCAAAAGGATTTGCGCATGGCTTCATGACGTTAACACCAGATGTAGAAGTTCAATATAAAGTTGATGAATTATACAGCCCTGAACATGACCGTGGAATTATTTGGAATGATCCAAGTATCGGAATTGAATGGCCATTAGATGTGACGCCAGTCTTATCAGCAAAAGATGAGGCAGCGCCATTATTGAAAGATGCTGAGAATAATTTTTAAGAAAAAGGTTGGTTAATACCAACCTTTTTTATATACTTTCGTGATTTTTTTTATTATAATTTAAAATGAGTAAAAGGAGTGGAAAAATGAAAAAAATCATTAAAACATTGATTGTTGCAAGTTTATTATTAAATGTATGTTCTCCACTTGCTACCTTTGCAAATGATAGTCTGATACCAAATACGGTTGATGAACAAACTACAAATGAACTACCCTTAGGTGAATCAACTGTTGATGCAACTATTGGTGAAGAAACCCAAATGAATACCTCAGAATCTGAAATAGTTAATAATGATTCGAAGGAACAGGTGGAAGAACCTAACAGTTCAGCAAATAATAGCAATTTAGCAGAAAATGACATGAATACTATTCAGCCAGAAACTGATCAAAATTTGGCCTTAGAAATTGGACAACGTGCAGTTCAAACGATGCAACCAGCGTATAGCTTTGATCATATTAAGATTGATAATCAAGGGAAGTTGAACTTTCATGGTTGGATGATTAGTAAAAATATGAATATCACAAGTCCAAG
>JTLC01000018.1 GCA_000798955.1 Firmicutes bacterium ZOR0006
ACGCTTTCGGGTGTGTTGAGTTGATTAAAAACAAAAGCGAGAAATTGGTGAGTAACAACACCTTCTCTCGCTTGATTTTAATTTTTATAAGTTCAAAACAATGCTCAACTCTCAGTATTTTTCCGTGAATTACTCGCTAATTAGTGCTGTATCGTATGCTCCACCTAATTCATGAATATACTTTAACAATTTTTTTTGTGCTCCTGCATTTGCAACTTGCATTTCAACTGTTGGTGCAATGGAAATTTGATAAGCTCCTGCTTGCATTTCTTCACGCAGTAGGCGAATTGATGTTATTGTCTTTGTAAATTCATTATATACAACACCATATTGAGTTGCTTGGTGTGTATCACTTCCACCGACATACGGCTTATTAAATTTCAGTGCCAATTCTTTGATCTGGTTTATCGTTAATTCACTATGAGCAGCTAAATCTTTACCATTCAGATCATAAAAATCAAAATATCCAAGTTGTTGCTCACTCAGGTGTGGAATATTACTACCTGAACGATATGCATGTGCCGCTCCAAAAATAAGCTCTTTGCCACTTAATAATTTATACAAATCATCAATACCCAAAAAATTTTCCTGGTTATGAAATGGAAGAAGTTGTCGATAAATCGTCATGACTGTTTCTTTACTACCAATCACTAACGTATGACCACCCTCGTAAATATCAATTTCTAACCCCAAAAATATGCGTAATCCTTCCGGTGTGACATAACTGTCTTCATCACATGTACAATAGGTCGTAATATAGTCATATAATGTTTCAAATTCTAGTGTATTAAAGTGTTCAGTCAAACAAATTGCATCCAATCCACTTTTTTTTGCTGCTTGTAGTAACCATTGTGTATATACTTCACTGAATGGTAATTTTTTTGCAAGTTTCCCATGCGTATGAAAATCTAATTTCATGACTATTCCTCCATCTGTTCTTATACAATTAAAAAGCAACCCCACAACCAAATAATTGAAACAATTGCAAAGTATACATCTACTGTGCCCATGCCCAGCTGCCTTAATTTCATTTTTTTTATAATTTTATTTTGATTTGCATACCGATACCCTCGTAATTCAAGTGCCTCAACTGTCGTTCTTGAACGTTTGGCAATATTTAGCATAAGTGGCAGAAACGAAAACATAATAATTTTCACTTGATAAATAAGATATCGAAACTTCCCACGCCACCCTATACTATTCGGTGACTTTCCACGTAAACGGTGTGACAATAAAATATTTTGAAATTCTTCCATTAAAATTGGTAAAATTCGATAAGCAAAGGCAATACTAAATGCAAATTGATCGGGACAACCGAACCAAAGCAATCCACTCGCAAGGCGATCAGGGTTTAATCCTGAAAATACTGTAATCGAAGCTAGCGATGTTATTGCTACTTTCAAAGTCATAATGAGAATCGGTCCTAAAGTAGCTAAATCACCCCCGAAAAACCAACTGACAATTAACAAATATCCACTTTGTGTCAAAATTCCAAAGCAAAACAAAAACAAAACAAGTGGAGCTACTTTTGTTAGTCGTGTTGTCACTGCTACAAAAATAAACAGACCGAGTAATAATGTTGGATTATGCATGAACCATGGTAATACTCCAAAGAAAACATACCAAATAAGTAATGTTCGCGGATCTATCTTCGCGATAACCGTATCATCATTTCCATAAGCATTCTTCAAAACCTGATTTCGCAAAAACTCGATGGAAAATTTATCCCACAATTGATTTGTGACTACTTTCATACACATAACTCCTTTTGATATGCTTGGACGAATTCGGCAATTGTATAGGCACTCCCACCGAGTTGTTCTGCCATTTGGTAAATTGCTGGTGGTTCAATACCTGCTTGACGGCGTACTGCTTGATTATTGAAAATCACCTCTCTTGGACCATCGCCAATCACTTCTCCATCAGCTAGCACAATAATTCGATTCGCAAACTCACATACAAGTTGCATATCATGCGTGGCAATCACAACAGTTTCAATTGTATCTTTCAATAGATCAAGGGTTCGAATAATTTCTTGCCTTGTCGCAATATCCAAATTAGCAGTTGGTTCATCCAATAATAAAATTGGCGGTTCCAACGCGATACCAATTGCTAAAGAAGCACGCCTCATTTGCCCACCCGATAACAGCCGGCCATCACTTTCAGCAATAGCATCTAGTTGAAATAATGTAATCAATGCTTGTGCTTGTTGTTTATAATTTGCAATATCTCGCTCTTTCATTGCAAATTCAATATCAGCACGAACACTTTCTTTAATTAGCATTTGTTCCGGATTTTGATAGACTAGCGAAATATGTGCAGCAATTTGTTCCGCACGTAATGCTGTAACATCCGTACCATTCAACATTATCGTTCCGGATTTCGGTTTCAATAAGCCCACAAGTAATTTCATCAATGTTGTTTTTCCTGCACCATTTGATCCAATCAATGCAATTTTATCACCTGCAAAAATTTTCAAATTAAAATTGGTAAATAACGATTTCGATTCCCCTTTAACACTCCGATACTGCACATCGATATTTGATAACTGAATTGCGAGCTGAGAATTCATTACTTCTTGTCTTACCTTAAAATCAGGTAGTATTCCCATTTTTTCAAAAAATTTTTTCCCTTCAGCTATTGTCGTTGGTAGGAGCTGATCTTGCTTCCACCCGGATTTTTGTTGAATTTGTTGCGCTGCAACCGTAATTTGTGGTGGAAAAATATGACAGTCAATCAATTGTTGACATTCTCGTAATGCTGAACGCGCATCTTTTTTCCAGAGGACTCGCCCCTCATGTAACAAAATCGCATTATGGCAGTATTCAGCAATATATTCACTATGATGTTCAATGACAATAATGGTTTTTCCATGTACTTCATTTAATTCTTTTAACGTTTCATACATTTGTGTTGCATGTGCAGGATCTAACTGAGCAATTGGCTCATCAAGAATAAGAACATCAGGCGCTAAGGCTAAGGCCCCTGCCAAAGCCAACAAGTGTAATTGCCCCCCTGATAACTGCCAAATATAATCATCTTTTTTATCCAATAAATCGCAAAGTACTAAGGCATCTAAGCCTTTTTTGACATAATCTTCGTGACCATAATTTAAACAACTAAAAGCGGCATCTTCACTAACCGTTGGACAAACAATTTGATTTTCAAAATCTTGATAAACATAACCAATACAATTGGCGATTTCTCCTATTGGCATTTTCCAAAGATCTTCACCATTGTATGTTACACTACCGCTTCCCTCACCAACAATAAAATTTGGAATTAACCCATTTAATGTTTTACACAATGTTGATTTACCACTTCCATTATTCCCAATAATCGCGATAAATTCACCTTGCAATATTTCTAAATCCACACCATTCAATGTTGCTATTGCTGCACCTGGATATGTAAAGTGTAAATCTGTTATTTTAATCATACATAACCTCTAAATTTGCTTGGCGACGCTTAAATTTTATAACGAGTGCAGTAATAATTACTCCTGCTAATAACATACTCATAAAAATAGAGATACCACTTTCGGCCCAACTAGCTTCCCAATCAATAATTGCAATGCCAACTTCAGATAAGAATTCACCAGCGATTCCAACGATAAAAGCCATTATACATATTCCAATAACTTTTGGCGAAAGCTTTACACCACTTAGCTGTGTTTCGCGATCCCTTGGTTTCACACCTAATAACGGCTCAATTTTTCCGTGTAACCGTGGAACAAGATAAGCAGTTGGAATCATTGAAAAGAAAATTCCCGAAAAGAAAATATCATTTAAGCACGCAAATCCTTCGGTGAAGAAAACTGACTCTGGTAGGCCAGGTACTGCTTCGAATCCTTCAATTGCAAACTGAACTTTTAAAATATCTACTGTTGCACCCATTAATTGTTGAATTGCCACTGCTAATAAAGCAATACAGGCAATATTTTTAACATTTTTCGGATCACGTACTAATCGTCCCGCAAGGTAAATTGCAATCGTAATTGTCACAAATTTTTCAAGTTCTCCAAGCCCACCAAATTGACCGAGCATAATTTCACTAAAAATGATTTCTCCTGTTGCTGCTCCCAGTGCTGCCGATAGTGGATCAAACAAAATTGCCAATGCTATTGGAATAAAAATAAAATACTCTATCGAAAATTCAACTATCCCAACTTGTAATGATGGAATTAATTCAGTAAACAATGTTGCTAATCCATATAAAGACATACTTAGTACAAAGACCATTAATTTTTGTGATTGTGTCATCGATTTATTCATTTTCTCTTCCTCCTTATGACATCCTTATTGTATCGATGTATTATCAAAAACGAATCAATCTCCTGTAAAAGAACTGTTCTTTTTCATTATGAAACATTGCTTGCATGTAAATTATGGTATTTTTTTTAAGAAGTATTATCATTGTGTAGCTGTTTCATCATAATATGTTTTTTGTATTTATTTTTTGATAACTCCCACCTTTTCTACCCGGTTGCATCACTTTGAATCTATTCTGACAAAAAAATGATAGCCTTAGCTATCATTTTCTCACTTTTTATTTTTTTAGTGACTGAAATTTTTTCAATCGTAATGCATTGAGTAGTACAGATACCGAACTTAAACTCATTGCTGCACCGGCAAACATTGGATTCAATAATGGTCCATCAAATACATATAAAACGCCCATTGCCACAGGAATTCCAATTATATTATAAGCAAATGCCCAAAATAAATTTTGCTTAATATTTTTCATCGTTGCTCGGCTCAATTCAATTGCCGTCGGAACATCCATAAGATCACTTCTCATTAAGACGATGTCCGCAGACTCAATGGCTACATCGGTTCCCGAACCAATGGCAATGCCTATATTTGCTTGCGCTAATGCTGGGGCATCATTTATTCCATCACCAACCATGGCTACATGAATACCTTCTGCTTGCAATCGTTTGACTTCATTTGCCTTATCTTCAGGTAAGACTTCACTAAAGACATGGTCAATTCCGACTTGTTTGGCAATTGCTTGTGCAGTTCGGGTATTGTCACCTGTAATCATGGCTACTTTAATTCCCATATGATGTAATTTTTCAATTGCCGCAACGCTATTTAATTTAATCGTATCGGCAACAGCAACAATCCCAATTAGTATGCCATTTGCTGAAAGATACATCGGTGTTTTTCCTTCATTTGCTAAATGATTTGCCGTCACTTTTACATAATCAATTATAACCTTATTTTCCACCATCAACTTTTCATTTCCGAGTAAAATATTCATATTTTCAATTTCAACCTGAATGCCTTGACCTGGAATTGCTCGGAAATACGATGCTGGTTGTAGCAAAATATTACGTTGCTTTGCACCTTCAACGATTGCTTCACCAAGTGGATGTTCGGATCCTGTTTCAGCTGATGCTGCTAACATGAGAACTTGATCTTCAGTGTAACCATTATAAGCTCTAACATCGGTTATTATCGGTTTTCCTTCTGTAATGGTTCCAGTTTTATCAAAAATAATTGTTTGGATTTTTTCAGCTTGCTCAAGTGCATCACCACTTTTAATTAAGACACCATTTTCAGCACCTTTACCTGTTCCTACCATAATTGCTGTTGGTGTTGCTAACCCCAAAGCACATGGGCAGGCAATAACTAAAACCGAAATTGTAATTGATAGTGCAAAAATCCACGTTTCTTGTCCTAACCAATACCAAGCAAAGCCCGAGATAATTGCAAGACCAATCACAATTGGTACAAACACACCTGAGACTTTATCAGCCAGCTTGGCAATCGGAGCCTTTGACCCTTGAGCCGCTTCAACTAACTTAATAATTTGTGCTAGTGTTGTATCTTTGCCAACCTTTGTCGCTTTAAATTGAAATGCTCCTGTTTTATTCAGACTGGCACCAATAACAGTATCACCAGGTTGCTTTTCAACCGGAAGGCTTTCACCAGTTATCATCGATTCATCTACAGCCGAACTGCCATTCAGAATTATCCCATCGACAGGAATCTTCTCGCCTGGACGAACAATAATAGTATCACCGGTTATCACTTCTGTAATTAACACTTCTCGTTCTGTCCCATTCCGAATAATGTTCGCTGTTTTTGGTGCTAAGCCCATCAATTTCTTGATTGCTTCCGAAGTTTTTCCTTTCGAAACAGCCTCTAGGTACTTTCCAAGTGTAATTAACGCTAAAATAACTGCTGCTGATTCAAAATATAGTTCTGGGTGTCCATGTTGGACGACTACAGCTCCAGTGCTCAATAAAATTGTCATCACTACGCCTTGTAAAATAGCAGCTGTTGTCCCAATCGCAATGAGCGAATCCATATTTGGATGCCCTTGTATTAAGGCCTTAAAACCAACTTGATAAAATGAGCGACCAACATAAATGACTGGCATGGTTAGTAGCAATTGTGTCAATGCAAATATTGTAGCATGTTCAACTGGATGTAAAAATTTCGGTAATGGTAAACCACCATAGGGTAACATTGGCCCCATTGCAATATATAGCAATGGAATAGTAAACACTGCTGACCAAACAACTCGCTTCCACAAAGCTTGGATCTGTGCTTGACGTGTGTCACTCGCATCATTTGATAACTCTTGAAGTTTTTCTGCTTTTGCCACGTAGCCTAATTCTATAACTGCTTGAATAATCTCAGTTTCTGTAATCTTTGTTTTATCATAGATAACATTCATCTTCTCAGTAGCAATATTTACTGACACCGCCTCAATGCCAAATAATTTTTTGAGGTGTTTTTCAATTTTTTGCGCACATGATGCACAATTCATTCCTTCAATAGGATATATCTGTTGTTCCATTATCCTTTATTCCTTTATATTTTATTTTTCCATGAAATCTTTTATTTCTCTTTCATCATTTTTGACACTTGCAATTGACACAGTCACATTGTACACATGTACATGTTAGTTCTTCTACTACTGAAGAACGTTTTTCTTGAACAATTGCTTCCAGATAATCTAAGTCCTTAGCTGTAAATTCACTATTCAACATCAATTCTGCTATCATATATGGTAATTTAACAGCACAGGTTTTTTCATTTACATCAGTAATAATTGCTTCAATACCCTCTTCTTCACTCAAAAGATAGGAATAATAAAATTTTTTCCCCTCTTTTTTAGTTGTTAAACACTGTTTTTCAACTAGGCGACTTAATAACGTCTTTACAGTTGATGGTGTCCAGTCAAATTTCCCACCTAGTGCCGCCATAATTTCTCGACTTGTCACGCCATTTTTTGCCCATACAACTTTCATTACTTGCCATTCAGCATTTGAAATTTTCATTTGAGTTCCTCCTTACAACTTTCGTTTGTCTACATTTGTAACCTAATACTAAAAACAGTATATCTCTGTTGTCTACACTTGTCAACCGAATTACAAAAAAAAAGCATACCCATAGGGTATGCTTTGATAAACGATAAATAAATATTAACGTTTTGAGAACTGTGGAGCACGACGTGCACCTTTAAGTCCTGGTTTTTTACGTTCTTTCATACGTGCATCACGTGTTAAGAATCCTGCTGATTTTAACGCTGGACGTAAATCTGCATTTACTTCTAATAAAGCACGTGCGATTCCGTGACGGATTGCACCAGCTTGACCAGTGTATCCTCCACCATTTACGTTAACGATAACGTCGAATTTACCTTCAGTTTCAGTAACAACTAAAGGTAACTTTACGATTACACGTAAAGTTTCTAATGGTAAGTATTCTTGCATGCTTTTTCCGTTAATTGTAACGTTTCCGCTTCCTTGAACTAAACGTACGCGAGCTGTTGAGCTTTTACGACGTCCTGTTCCCCAGTATTGAACTTGAGCCATCTGTATTTCCTCCTTCTGTTGTTAATTATCCGCGTAATTCGTACGCAGTTGGTTGTTGTGCAGTGTGTTTGTGTTCTGGACCTGCATAAACAAATAATTTTTTGAACATTTGACGTCCTAAACGTGTTTTTGGTAACATCCCTTTGATTGCGATTTCTAGCATTTCTGTAGGATATTGATCTAACATTGTTGCAGCCGTACGAGTACGTAATCCCCCAATGTGTCCACTGTTATTGTGGTAGTTTTTACCGTTTGGTTTACCGTTTAATTTGTTTCCTGTTAAAACGATTTTATCTGCATTGATAATAATTACGTTATCACCGCAGTCAACGTGTGGTGTAAATGTTACTTTGTGCTTACCGCGTAATAACGCTGCAGCTTCAGAAGCTAAACGACCTAATGTTTTTCCTTCTGCATCAATTACGTACCATTGACGTTCTACTTCGGTTGATTTCGCCATGAAAGTAGTGCGCATATTCATTCCTCCTAAGATAATTATTCTTCTTTTATCCGGGGCTAGCGAACGTGAAAAAGAACAAATCCAAGTGATATTTTACCTTTTTTAGCTATTAATGTCAACTACGTTCATATTAAAAATTACTTTCTTCATAGCTGACTTCCCATAGGGTCAGCCCTTGAGCTGGTGCCGTCCAACGACATTGTCGACGTTCACATGCATTCAACAGTTCTGAAACATGTTCTAATGTTAATCGATGACGACCAACCTCTAAAATTGTTCCAACAAGTGAACGCACCATATATCGTAAAAAGCCATTCCCATTAAATATAAATTCGATTCCATTTTGATCTTCTTTTATTTCAATATTGGTAATTGTACGAACGCAATCATGACCTTGTGGATTAGCTGCAAATGTTCGAAAATCATGTGTACCGATAAAAATTTTTACTGCCTCTCTCATGACCTCAACATCTAAGGAATGGTACACATACGTCACATACCGTCGCTCACAGGGGTTATACTCATGTGGAGGTAATGTTTTGATGCGATAGCGATATTCTTTTGCTACTGCGCTAAATCGTGCATGAAATTGCCGATCATCTGCTGGAACTACTTCAACATTACGAATATAAATATCAGGTGGTAACAATTTATTAATCGCCTTGACCCAACGCTCTTCCGGGATGGTTAAATGTGTATCAAAATGAAAAACCTGCCCATGAGCATGTACTCCAGCATCAGTTCTACCGCTAGCATGCACCACAACTGGTTGTTTCATAATCCGACTAATAGCTAGTTCAATCTCCCCCTGAACCGTTCGATCTTTCGGTTGCCGTTGGTACCCTGAAAAGTCTGATCCATCATAGGCAACAAGGCATTTTAAGCGCTGTTGTGTTTCTTGTTTCATTACATTATCCATCCAATCATCACAATTATACTAGCAATACTAATTCCAATTATTAAGCCAACAGTATCTCTTTGATGCCAGCTTAATTTCGTTAACCTTGTTCGTGATTGAGCATCAGTATATCCACGTGCTTCCATTGCTACAGCAAGATTTTCGGCCCGTTTAAAGGAGATTACAAACATCGGTATGAGCATTGAGACTAAATGTTTAATTCGCTGAATAATTGGACCTTCTTCAATATTTGCTCCTCGAGATGCCTGAGCTTTCATAATTTTATCCGTTTCATCAATCAACGTGGGAATAAATCGAATAGCAATCGAGACCATAAGCGCAATGTCTGCTACTGGAATCAATTTTTTAAAGGGTGAAAGTAATTTTTCGAGTGCTAACGTTAAATCTAGTGGTTTTGTTGTTAATGTCAGCATTGTTGCAAGCATAACCACACTTACCAAGCGAACTGTTAGTAGTAGTACTTGATAAATACCTTGATCATAGACTTGAACAACTCCAAACTCCCATAACAAGTTACCCTGTTTATAAAAAAATAAATTAAAAACGATCATAATTAGCAACAACCACTTCAAGCTCCAAGCACTCGAAACAATCAGGCGTGCTGGTAACCTTGTTAATTGAATTAAACTCAGTATTCCTACTAATATTATTCCGTAAATCGCTAAATTTTTAATCATAAATAACGTAATCATCCAAACAAAGAAAATTGTCAGTTTTACAATTGGATTTAATCGATGAATAAACGATTCTGTCTCAATGTAATTTCCAATTGCTATTTTCATACTGCATCCTCCTCTTCAATTAAGGCTGCAATGACTTCTTCAAATGTCAAAATACCTTCATCTAATTCTATTCCTTGCTGCCGGAGTGATTGGACAAGCTCTACTGTGTGCGGAAGTTCCATTTTACACGCATCAACTAATTCTCTTTTTTGAAAGAACTGGTGCGGTTGACCATCAAAAACTTTTTTCTTGCTCTGCATCACAATTAGACGTTGAGCATAATTCGCAACAACATCCATATCATGCGTGACAATAATCAGCGTTTTATTCAGAGTTTCATGTAATTCCATAAATAATTGCATCATTTCTTTTTGTCCACAAGGATCTAAGCCGACTGTTGGTTCATCAAGTACAAGGACATCAGGATTCATTGCCAAAATCCCTGCTACAGCCACACGGCGCATTTGGCCACCACTTAGTGCTAATGGATAACGATCAGCCAACGTTTTTGGGAGTCCAACCACTTCCATCATTTCATATGCTTTCGTTTCAGCATCTTCTCGACTTGCCCCAAAATTTAATGGCCCATACATAATATCTTCTAATACTGTCTCCGCAAAAAGTTGGTATTCTGGATATTGAAAAACTAAACCGACTTTTTGTCTTAACTTCGTCAGACCGAGTTTTCGATTTTTTTTGGCATCTTGAGTAATTGTCAAACCAAATGCTTCTACTGTACCACTATGTGGCTGAAGTAGTGCATTTAAATGTTGGACTAACGTTGACTTTCCACTTCCAGTGTGTCCCACAATTGCTAAACGCTCACCAGCCATTACGGTTAAATCAACTGATTCTAAAGCTGGTGTCTCATGATAACCATCACTGTATGTATGTGAAACTCCTTTTAATGTTATCTGTTGCATAGAGCGCTCACCAGCCCTTCTTTAGTATGATATAATTTTGAAATTTTCCCTGCTTGTTTTAATGCTTTGCTGACAGCAATATAAAATGGTAATTGCAACCGATATGCAGTCAAATCAAGTGTCTCATCAGAAAAAATTTCAAGTGGTGGAGCATCTGCTACAATCTTTCCATCATGTAAAACAATCATCCGATCTGCTAATAATGCTTCTTCTAAATCATGGGTAATCGTCAAAATTGTTTTTTGATCATCAATGTGTAGTGTTTGCACAACGTCCATTACTTCTTGTCGTGCATGTGGATCGAGCATAGATGTTGATTCATCAAAAATCATTATTTGTGGTTCTAGTGCTAAGACACTGGCAATTGCTACCCGTTGTTTTTGTCCCCCACTCAATGCATGAGGTTCACGATCAAGAAAATCAATAATTTCTACTTTAGTAGCATATTCTTGAATTCTCTCTTGCATTATTTCACGCGAAAGTTGATGATTTTCAAGACCAAACGCAATATCATCACGCACTGTCACGCCAACAAACTGATCATCTGGATTTTGGAAGACCATTCCGACTTTTTTTCTAAGTTCAACAAAATTATCTGTTGTCACCAGTTCATCTGTAATTTTAAATGTACCTTTTTCAACTTGAATTAATCCACTTAAAATTTTCGCTAATGTTGTTTTTCCTGAACCATTTGCTCCAACAATTGCTACCCATTCACCTTCATGAATTTGAATTGAAAGCCCTTCAAAAACCGAGTAATTAGGATAGGCAAATACAATATTTTCTAAAGAAAGTATTTCTTTTTTCTTCATAGGTATCCCCTTTAAATTTAGTATATTATTCAATCAGCTTATTTTTACTGACTTCTCTACTTAAAATTATCGTTCATTATTATACCACATTCACGTTATAAATGATGCCCTATCCTAAACTTTCACACTTGTAAAAAACAAATGTTTATTCTACATAAAAAAAAGACCAAGCAAAACTAAGTTAGTTTTGTTTGGTCTTCGAATCTTGTAATTAAACTAATTCGATGATTACAGATTCAGCACCGTCACCCTTACGAGCACCTAATTTAATGATACGAGTGTATCCACCTTGGCGCTCAGCGTAACGTGGAGCGATATCATCAAATAACTTTTGAAGTGAGTCTTTATCACTGTTCACGTCTTGAGCTTTATACATTAAAGCTGCAGCTTGACGACGTGCGTGTAAATCACCACGTTTTCCAAGAGTAATTAATTTTTCCACGCGGCGACGTAATTCCTTCGCCTTCGCTTCTGTTGTTTCAATACGTTCATGAATAATTAAATCTGTAGCTTGACCACGTAATAAAGCTTTACGTTGTGTGCTAGTACGACCTAATTTACGCATAGCGATTCCTCCTTCCTGATTGCAAGAATTTTAATTAGTCACGATCAGCATCACGAAGTTGTAAACCAAGTTCGTGAATTTTATCAATGATTTCTTTTAATGATTTTTTCCCAAGGTTACGAATTTTCATCATATCTTCTTCAGAGAAATCAAGTAATTCTTGTAATGAGTTAATGCCTGCACGCTTAAGTGAGTTATATGAACGAACAGATAAATCTAATTCTTCAATACTCATCTCAGTTGCTTTTGTTTTTGTTGAATCTTCTTTTTCAATCATGAAGTTCCATGCAGCAGCAGTTTCGTTAATAGCAACGACTGCTTCTAAGTGGTCCATCATGATTTTCGCTGCTGTTGCAACAGCTTCCTGAGGATTCACACTTCCGTCCGTTTGCACTTCTAAGTTCAAACGATCGTAAGTTTGGGTTTTTCCAATTCGCGTATCTACAGTGTATGATACTTTTTGAACTGGTGTATAAATCGAATCAATTGGAATAACTCCAACTGGTTGATTATCTTGTTTATTAAATTCTGCACGAACATACCCACGACCACGACGAGCTGTCATAGTCATGCGGAAATTCGCATCTTTAGCTAAAGTCGCGATATGTAAATCTTTGTTAATAACTTCAACCGATGGATCACATTGGATATCAGCTGCAGTTACTACTCCCTCACCCTTTGCTTCAATTAACAAAGTTTGAGTATCATCATTGTCCATATTGAGAACGAGCTTCTTAATATTCAAGATGATTGTTGTAACGTCCTCAAGAACGCCTTCAATAGTTGAAAATTCATGAACAACACCATCGATTTGAATATCAGTTACTGCCGCACCTGGTAGTGACGACAATAATACTCGACGTAGTGAATTTCCTAAAGTAATTCCGAAACCGCGCTCTAGTGGCTCGATTGTGAATTTTCCAAAATAGTCACTCTCAACAAGTTCTTTGATTTCAATTGTTGGTTTTTCGAATTCTAACATTTTTGCGCCTCCTCGTTTGGCTAGATTTTGGTTACGCAAAAAATCAATTATCCACGAGGACGTTTAGGAGCACGACACCCGTTATGTGGAACTGGAGTCGCATCTTTAATAGCTGAAACTTCAAGTCCAGCAGCTTGTAATGAACGAATTGCCGCTTCACGACCAGGTCCTGGTCCTTTAACTGCAACTTCTACTAACTGCATTCCGTTTTCCATAGCAGCTTTTGCTGCTGCTTCAGCTGCCATTTGCGCAGCGAATGGAGTTGATTTACGTGAACCTTTAAAACCTAATGCACCAGCACTAGACCATGCGATAGCATTACCGTTTTGGTCAGTAATAGTTACGATTGTGTTGTTAAACGTTGAGTGGATGTGAGCCATACCAGTAGGAATGTTCTTTTTCACACGACGCTTACGTACTTGACGTGCCATTTTCATGACCTCCTTTGAATTAATAATACAGTGTATTATTGATTAGATTTTATTTTTTCTTACCTGCTACAGTGCGACGTGGCCCTTTACGAGTACGCGCATTCGTTTTCGTACGTTGACCACGTAATGGTAAACTACGACGGTGACGAATTCCACGGTAGCTAGCGATTTCTTGTAAACGTTTAATGTTTAACGCGATTTCGCGACGAAGATCACCTTCAGTTTTGATTGAATCTACTTCGTTACGAATAGCGATTAATTGATCTTCTGTAAGATCTTTAACGCGAATATCTTCAGAAATGTTAGTTGCTGCTAAGATTTGTTTAGCAGTTGTTTGTCCAATTCCGAATACGTATTGTAATGAAATTACAACGCGTTTATCACGAGGAATATCTACTCCTGCAATACGTGCCATACTTTTGCACCTCCAATTAATTATCCTTGACGTTGTTTATGTTTAGGGTTTTCACAGATTACCATGACTTTCCCTTTACGACGAATAACTTTACATTTATCGCAAATTGGTTTTACTGATGGTCTTACTTTCATCTTATATATCCTCCTTTTTGGTTAAAATGGAGTACACAATTACTTATGACGGTAAATGATTCGGCCACGTGTTAAATCATATGGTGAAAGTTCAACAGTAACTTTATCACCAGGTAAAATGCGAATGAAGTTCATACGGATTTTACCAGAAACATGAGCCAAAATCTGGTGTCCATTTTCTAACTCAACGCGGAACATAGCATTAGGCAAAGTTTCAATAATTTTCGCTTCTACCTCAATAACATCTTGTTTTGCCATGATCTCGTCCTCCTTATAATGTTGTCAGAATTTCATATCCATCGTCAGTTACCGCTACGGTATGTTCATAGTGTGCAGACGTGCTACCATCAACAGCAACAGCTGTCCACTGATCACTAAGAATTTTAACTGCCGGTTTTCCAACATTAATAATTGGTTCAATTGCAAGCACCATTCCAGCCTTTAAAATCGGACCGCGGTTTGGTGCACCAAAGTTAGGAATGGCTGGATCTTCATGAAGATTTTGACCGATTCCATGTCCAGTAAACTCTCTGACGATACTGAACCCATTAGCCTCAGCATATTGCTGAATTGCATGTGAAACATTTGAAAGCTTATTCCCAGGATATACTTGTTCAAGCCCCTTGAAAAGAGCTTGTTCAGTTACTTCCATGAGTTTTTGTCTTTCCGGATTAACTTCTCCCACTGCATACGTCCATGCAGAATCACCGTGATATCCTTTATGCAAGGCACCGATATCGATGGAAACAATGTCACCATCTGCAAGTGTCTGCTTACCAGGAATACCATGGACAACTACTTCATTGACTGAAATACATGCACTAGCAGGGAAGCCACCATATCCTTTAAATGATGGAATTGCGCCATTTTCACGAATAACTTGTTCAACGATGGCATCTAATTCTTTTAGAGAAACACCAGGAACAACATGTTTTTTGACCTCATGATGAGCAAGCGCCACAATCCGACCAGCTTCTCGCATGAGTTCCACTTCACGTGGCGTTTTGCGTATAATCATGATTATTTACCTCCAAACACGTTATCAATTTCAGCAAATACAGCATCAATTTCTTGCTGACCATTGATGTTGAATAAGTTTCCAACTTCAGTATAGTAAGCAATTAGTGGTGCAGTTTGATTGAAATAGGCTTCTAAACGATTGCCAACTGTTTCAGCGTTATCGTCAGAACGTTGGTATAACTCGCCACCACATTTATCACATACACCTTCTTGCGTTGGTGGATTGAAAACCATATGGTATGTAGCCCCACATGATTTACAAATACGGCGTCCAGTTAAACGTTCTAATAAAATGGCTGGATCAACATCAATATTAATAACATAATCAATTTTCTTGTTTAAGTTAGCCATGATGCTATCCAAAGCTTCCGCTTGAGCAACGGTTCTTGGGAACCCGTCAA
Source organism: Firmicutes bacterium ZOR0006 (assembly GCA_000798955.1). Classification (GTDB taxonomy): domain Bacteria; phylum Bacillota_I; class Bacilli_A; order Culicoidibacterales; family ZOR0006; genus ZOR0006. Next base: position 15,619 of record JTLC01000018.1, read on the forward strand.
GCAAGAAACCATCATTACAATCTTCTTTTGCTAAACGTTCTTCAACAATTCCGATTGTAACTTCATCTGGAACAAGTTGTCCAGAATCCATATATTTTTTAGCTTCTAAACCAAGAGCTGTCTCTTCTTTAATGGCAGCACGGAACATATCACCAGTCGAGATATGCGGCAAATCGTATTTAACAACAATTTTTTCCGCTTGTGTACCTTTTCCAGCTCCTGGAGGGCCCATGAAAATGATATTCATACTATAGCGCCTCCATTCTTATGAGAAATATCCTTTATACTGGCGTGAAGAACTGATTCGTTCGATTTGTTTTGTCGTTTCAATTGCAACTCCGGCAACGATAATCATTGACGTACCACCAATTTGTACACTTGCTGGTAAGCCAGTAACCATTCCGATGATTAATGGGATTGCAGCTAAAAACGCAAGATAGAATGCTCCAACAAATGTTAAACGTTTTAACACAGTTGTTAAATAAGTTTCTGTTGCTTTTCCAGGACGAACAGCTGGAATAAACGTATTTTGCTTAGCCAAGTTTTTCGCCATTTTTTCAGGGTCAACTTGAATAAACGCATAGAAGAAACAGAAAGCGATAATAAGCACAATATACAAGCTAAATCCAGCCCAACTCGTTAATTGCATATTTGTATTGATCCAAACTGCTACCGTATTTTCTGGGAAAAACGAAGCAATTGTAATTGGAAGTGAAATTAATGCACTTGCAAAAATTACTGGAACAACACCTGCAGAGTTAACTTTCAATGGGAGGAAGTTAGACTTCGCATTCGCTCCAATTGCACGTGAAGATACATTCGCATGTTGAATTGGAATCTTTCGCGTTGCTTCTTGCATGTAGATGACAAGAATCATCAAGGCAAACATAAGTCCGTAAACGATAACCATCGTTACAATATTCAACCAATCAATTGGTGTCGTTGTATACGTTGTCCAAATTGTTGCAATTTGTCCGGGAATCTGTGAAATAATCCCAGCCATAATCAACATTGAAATACCGTTTCCAATACCTTTTTTCGTAATTTGATCACCTAACCAAACTAAGATTGCCGTACCTGCAGTCAGCACTGTTGCGATAAGAATAAATGGCCAAAAATTTCCATCTGTTACAGTTAGTAATTGACCATTTGTGTATGCATTCAACCCGATCGCAATCGCAAGACCTTGCACAAATGCAAAGACTAACGAAAGCACTCGTGTTGTCATGTTTAACTTCTTTTTACCATTGACACCTTCTTTATTCCACTCTGATAAGACTGGAATAACATCCATTGAAAGCAATTGAACAATAATCGATGCAGTGATGTACGGTGAAACCGACATTGCAAAGATCGAGAATTGTTTAAATGCTCCACCACCAAGGATGTTAATGAAATCGAAGATTCCATTTGCACTGTTAGAAAAACTAGCCAGTGCAGTCTGATTCACCATTGGGACAGGAATATATGTTCCAATTCGGAAAATCACGAGAATTGCCAACGTATAGAGAACTTTATTACGAACTTTGGCATTTCCAAAAATTTGTTGGAAATAGTTCATAATTAGATAACCTCTACTGTTCCACCTGCATTCTCAATAGCTGCTTTCGCTGAAGCTGTAAATTTGTTAGCTTTTACAGTTAAAGCGACTTCTAAAGTACCGTTACCTAAGATTTTAACACCTGATAATTCTTTGTTTACAAGACCAGCTTCTTTTAACGTTGCAAAAGTTACTTCAGTACCTGCAGCAAATTTATTTAAATCAGCAATGTTAACAATCGCGTATTCTTTACGGAATGGATTCGTAAATCCGCGTTTTGGAATACGACGGAATAATGGAGTTTGTCCACCTTCGAAACCTAAGCGAACACCACCACCGCTACGAGAGTTTTGACCTTTGTGTCCACGTCCAGCTGTTTTACCGTTTCCGCTTGCTGGCCCGCGTCCTTTACGGAAGCGTTCTTCGCGTGAACCTTCAGTTGCCTTTAGCTCATGTAATTTCATGTTAGTGCACCTCCTTGTTATTATGCTTCAGTAACAGTCACTAAGTGTGCAACTTTAGCGATCATTCCGCGAGTAGCATCTGAATCAACTAAAGTAACTGTTTGTTGCATTTTTTTCAATCCAAGTGCTTGGATTGTTGCTTTTTGTTTTGGTTTAGCACCGATAGCGCTACGAGTAAGGGTGATATTTAATTTTTTCATCTTCCTTACCTCCTTAACCTAAAATTTCCTCGACAGTTTTTCCGCGCAATGCAGCAACAGATTCAACTGTACGAAGTTCTTTTAAACCTTCAATAGTGGCACGAACCATATTGATTGGTGTGTTTGAACCTAAAGATTTAGATAAGATATCACTGATACCTACTAACTCTAATACGGCACGAACTGGTCCACCTGCTACTACCCCTGTACCGGCTGATGCTGGGCGTAATAACACTTTTCCTGAACCAAAGCGTCCAGTTACCATGTGAGGAATCGTTGTTCCTACAACAGGCACTGTGATTAAGTTTTTCTTAGCGTCTTGAACTGCTTTACGGATTGCGTCTGGTACTTCATTTGCTTTACCAGTTCCGAAACCAACATGTCCATTTTTGTCTCCGACTACTACTAACGCAGCAAAACGGAAACGACGACCACCTTTTACTACTTTCGTAACACGGTTAATTGTAACTACGCGTTCTTCAAGTTCTAATGTATTTGGATCGATAATCGTTTGCATGCCTTTTCCCTCCTTGCAACTAGAATTGTAATCCAGCTTCACGAGCTGCTTCGGCTAAAGCTTTAATACGTCCGTGGTAAATGTATCCACCACGATCGAATACTACATTTGTAATCCCTTTTTCAAGAGCACGCTCAGCAATTAACTTACCGATAGTAGTTGCTGCTGCGATATTTGCAGATTTCAATTCTAAAGCTTTTTCCATTGTTGATGCACTTACTAAAGTTACACCAGCTACGTCATCAATAATTTGTGCGTAGATATTTGTATTAGATCGGAATACGTTTAAACGTGGGCAGCTAGCTGTTCCACTAATTTTACTACGTACACGAGCATGACGTTTTTTACGTAACAGATTACGAGATTGCTTCTTAATCATCTAACGTCACTCCTTTCTATAGCTTTTGCGGTTATTTAAGCGGCATTATTTACCAGCTTTTTTACCTTCTTTACGGCGAACTTGTTCACCTTTATAGCGTACACCTTTACCTTTATATGGTTCAGGTTGACGGAATTTACGAATATTTGCTGCTACTTCACCAACACGTTGCTTATCAATCCCTGAAATTTTGATTTCAGTTTGTGATGGCACCTCGATTTCGATACCTGGTTCGGCAACGATTTCGATTGGATGAGAGTATCCTAATGAAAGAACGACTTTGTCACCTTGCTTGTTAGCACGGTATCCAACTCCGATAATTTCTAATTCACGAGTGAATCCTTGAGATACACCTTCAACCATGTTAGCAAGTAACGCACGAGTTGTTCCGTGTAACATTTTAATCGTTTTTGTATCGTTTGGACGAGTTACTGTTAAAACGTTTCCGTCGATTAAAATCGTTAATTCAGCATTGAATTGACGAGTTAATTCACCTTTTGGTCCTTTTACTGTAACGATGTTTCCTTCAGCTACAGTTACCTCAACACCAGCAGGTAAAGTAATATGTTTATTACCGATACGTGACATTCTCTTGCACCTCCTGCTTATCTAAATACTTCTTTATTACCAGATATATGCGATTACTTCTCCACCGATTTGTTGCTTACGAGCAACTTTATCAGCCATAAGACCTTGTGAAGTTGAAATGATTGCAATACCTAAACCGTTTAATACACGTGGTACTTCATCAGCTTTAGCATAAACACGTAATCCCGGTTTTGAGATACGTTTTAATCCACTGATAACACGTTCGTTATTACGTCCATATTTTAATTGAAGACGAATAACGCCTTGTTTACCATCTTCGATGTACTCTACATCGCGTACAAAACCTTCTGCTTTTAAAATTTCAGCGATATCAGCTTTGATACGTGATTTTGGAACATCAACAGACTCATGACGCATTTGGTTAGCGTTACGGATACGAGTTAACATATCTGCAATTGGATCAGTCATGACCATGACATTTTCCTCCCTTCAGAAATAAAGTCTCTATAAGATTACCAGCTTGCTTTTGTCACACCTGGAATTTGTCCTTTATATGCGTATTCACGGAAGCAAATACGGCACATTTTGAATTTACGTAATACTGAATGTGGACGTCCACAAACTTCACAACGCGTATATTCACGAACTTTAAATTTTTGTTTCTTTTTCGCTTTCGCGATCATTGATTTCTTAGCCATGTTTGGTTATGCCTCCTTCTTTGACTATTTTTGGAAAGGCATTCCTAATAACTGTAAGAGTGCAAACCCTTCTTCGTCAGTAGTAGCTGTCGTAACGATAACGATATCCATTCCGCGTACTTTGCTTACTTTATCGAAGTCGATTTCAGGGAAGATTAATTGTTCTTTTACCCCTAAAGTGTAGTTTCCACGTCCGTCAAATGCAGTCTTAGAAACACCACGGAAGTCACGTACGCGTGGTAATGAGATAGATACTAATTTATCTAAGAACTCATACATACGTTCTCCACGTAAAGTAACTTTTGCACCGATTGGCATTCCTTCACGAAGACGGAATCCAGCAATTGATTTTTTCGCTTTTGTAATTAATGGTTTTTGTCCAGTGATTGTAGCTAAGTCCTCAACAGCAGCGTCTAGTGCTTTTGAGTTTGATACAGCATCACCAACACCCATATTTACAACAATTTTATCAAGTTTAGGTACTTGCATTGTCGACTCATATTGGAATTTTTCCATAAGATCTTTTGCAATTTCAGTTGTATATTTCGCTTTCAGGCGGTTCATACAGTAGACCTCCTTTCACTCTTTTTAATTTTATTTGTCTAAAACTTCGCCAGATACTTTCGCAACACGAACTTTGTTTCCGTCGATTACTTGGTATCCTACACGTGTAGGCTTTCCTGTTTTTGGATCAAGTGGTAACACGTTAGAAGCATGAATTGGTGCTTCCATTTCGATAATACCACCTTCAGGATTGGCTTGCGTTGGCTTTTGGTGTTTTTTAACAATGTTTAATCCTTCAACAATTACACGGTTTTTCTTTGGTAAAACTGATGTTACAACACCTTGTTTTCCTTTGTCTTTCCCAGCAATTACTTGAATTTTATCACCTTTTTTAACATGCATAGCGTCTGCACCTCCTTAGCTAGCTTACTTAATTATAGTACTTCTGGTGCTAATGAAACGATTTTCATGAAGTTTTTGTCACGTAATTCACGAGCGACAGGTCCGAAAATACGTGTTCCACGTGGACTCATATCGTCTTTGATAATTACTGCTGCATTTTCGTCGAACTTAATGTAAGAACCGTCATTGCGACGTGCTCCGCGTACCGTACGAACGATAACAGCTTTAACTACGTCACCTTTTTTCACAACTCCACCAGGAGCAGCTTGCTTTACAGAACAAACAACGATATCACCGATGTTTGCGAATTTGCGTTTTGATCCACCTAAGCAACGGATAACTAAAAGTTCTTTTGCTCCAGAGTTATCTGCTACTTTCAAGCGTGATTCTTGTTGAACCATACGTAGTTACCTCCCTTCGGCTGGTAATTTTTTTTTTATCTATCAACCGATTAAATTTGAACTGCTTTTTCAACAACTTCAACTAAACGGTAGCGTTTAGTTGCTGATAATGGGCGTGTCGACATAATGCGCACTTTATCTCCCATTTTAGCGACACCTGCTTCATCATGTGCTTTATATTTTTTCGAATATTTAACACGTTTTCCATAAAGAGGATGTTTTTTGTAAGTTTCGACTAAAACAGTAATTGTCTTGTCCATTTTGTCAGAAACTACTTTCCCAACTAAAACTTTGCGGTTATTGCGTTCCATTTATGAAACCTCCTCTCACAATAATTTTGATTATTGGTTTAATTCACGTTCACGTAAAATTGTTAACATACGAGCAATAGTTTTGCGAACGTCTTTGATGCGTGAAGTGTTTTCCAATTGACCTGTAGCTAATTGGAAACGTAAGTTAAATAATTCAACCTTTAATTCTTGGACTTTTCCTTGAATTTCGGCAGTGCTTAAATTACGGATATCATTCGCTTTCATTACTCATCACCACCATTTTCGCGTTTTACAATTTTGCATTTGACTGGAAGCTTATGACTTGCTAAGCGTAACGCTTCGCGAGCTACTTCTTCAGAAACTCCTGCAATTTCGAACATAATACGTCCCTTTTTGACTACTGCTACCCATCCTTCAGGTGCTCCTTTACCAGAACCCATGCGGACTTCCATTGGTTTAGCTGTTTTCGCCATTTGAGGGAAGATTTTGATCCAAACTTTCCCACCACGTTTCATGTGGCGAGTCATTGCGATACGAGCCGCTTCGATTTGACGGTTTGTTACCCAAGCACCAGTTTGTGCTTGAAGTCCGAATTCACCAAATGCAATCTCAGTACCACCTTTTGCGTGTCCTTCATACTTTACACGATGAGGACGACGGTATTTCGTACGTTTTGGCATTAACATATCCAAGTTCCTCCTTCCTTGAAGCGTGGATTACTTGTTATTTTTTGTTGGAAGTACTTCACCTTTGTAGATCCAAACTTTTACTCCAAGTTTTCCGTAAGTAGTATCTGCTTCTTCGTGTGCGTAATCAATATCAGCACGTAATGTTTGTAACGGTACGTTACCTTCTGCATATCCTTCAGTACGAGCCATATCTGCTCCACCTAAACGACCGCTTACTGCTGTTTTGATTCCTTTTGCTCCTGCGCGCATTACACGTTGAATTGTACGTTTTTGTGCAATTCGGAATGAAACACGACGCTCTAATTGACGAGCGATTGATTCAGCTACTAATTTAGCATCTAAATCAGGGTTTTTAATTTCGGCAATGTTAATGAACACATCGCGACCAACTAATTTTGCTACCTTAGCACGTAAAGCTTCGATGTCAGCTCCACCTTTACCGATAACAACACCAGGCTTCGCAGTGTGAATCGTAATGTACATTGCTGCTGCATCTTTACGTTCAATTTCAACACGGCTTACAGATGCATCTTTTAATGTATCTTGTAAGAATTCACGTGTTTTAATGTCTTCTAATAATAAATCTGCGTAATCTTTGTCTGCATACCAGCGCGAATCCCAATCACGGATTACACCAACACGCATTCCAATTGGACTTACTTTTTGACCCACTATGATTCCCTCCTTGTCCTTAAATTATTTTTCAGCTACAACCACTGTAATGTGACTTGTGCGCTTTAGAATTTGAAATGCACGACCTTGTGCACGAGGACGGAAACGTTTTAAAGTTGGTCCTTCGTTAACATAAGCTTCTTTTACATATAAGTTTTCAGCGTTCATTTCGTAGTTATGCTCGGCATTTGCAACTGCTGAACGTAAAACTTTTTGTACTGGTTGTACAGCATCTTTGTTTGTGTTCATTAAGATTGCGAAAGCTTCTCCAACTTGTTTACCGCGGATTAAATCCACAACTAAACGCGCTTTACGAGGAGCGATACGAACTGTACGTGCGTGAGCTACTGCTTGCATTTTAGGTCCTCCCTTCAACTAGCTATAGATTCTTATTTTTTCTTTGTCTTTTTGTCTACGTCATGTCCACGGTATGTACGTGTTGGTGAGAATTCACCTAACTTGTGACCTACCATGTCCTCAGTAACGTAAACTGGGATGTGTTCACGACCGTTGTGAACGGCGATTGTATGACCTACGAACTGTGGGAAGATTGTTGAACGACGTGACCACGTTTGAATTACTTCTTTACGTTCTGTTTCGTTTAACTTTTCCACTTTTTTCATTAAGTGTCCATCTACGAATGGTCCTTTTTTCAAGCTACGAGCCATCTGATTGACCTCCCTTCGTTTGTTACGACGTTAATTATTTTTGTTTGCGACCACGAACGATTAATTTCGTCGATTTTTTCTTTTTGTCGCGAGTTTTTAAACCAAGAGCTGGTTTACCCCAAGGTGTAACTGGTGATTTACGTCCGATTGGAGACTTACCTTCACCACCACCGTGTGGGTGATCATTCGGGTTCATTACTGATCCACGAACTGTTGGACGGATACCTAACCAGCGGCTACGTCCAGCTTTTCCTGAGTTCACTAATTCATAGAATTCGTTACCAACTTGACCGATTGTTGCACGGCAAGTTCCTAAGATGTAACGTACTTCTCCTGATTTTAAACGAACTAAGACATATTTTCCTTCACGACCAAGGATTTGTGCAGAAGCACCAGCAGAACGAACTAATTGTCCACCTTTTCCTGGGTGTAATTCAATATTGTGTACTAACGTACCCATTGGGATGTTAGCTAATGGTAACGCATTACCTACTTTAATATCAGATTCTGGACCTGATACTACAGTCATACCAACTTTCAATCCTTTCGGAGCGATGATATAACGTTTTTCACCATCTGCATAGTGTAATAAAGCGATGTTCGCAGAGCGGTTCGGATCATATTCGATCGTTGCTACTTTTGCAGGTACTACATCTTTATTACGTTTGAAGTCGATGATACGGTATTGACGTTTGTGTCCTCCACCTTGGTGACGAACGGTAATTTTACCTTGGTTGTTACGCCCACCATTTTTCTTTAAAGGCACTAATAACGATTTTTCAGGCGTAGATGTTGTAATCTCGGCTTTATAGTCAAGTACAGACATGTTACGACGACCGTTAGTAGTCGATTTGTAGATTTTAATCGCCATTGGGGTGTTCCTCCTTCAACGTATTTTATATTTTCTAGTTAAACTAGAATAATTCGATTTCTTTGCTATCAGCTGTTAAAGTAATGATTGCTTTACGAACAGCAGCGGTTTTTCCTAAGTGACGACCAACGCGACGTGCTTTTGGTTTTGAGTTAATAGTGTTAACGTTAGCAACTTTAACTCCGTCAAATAACATTTCAACTGCTTGTTTGATAGCTGTTTTGTTTGCGTCTGCAGCAACTTCGAATACGAATTTACGTTCAGCAGACATCATCGCAGTTTTTTCTGTGATGATTGGGCGCTTAATAATATCAGCATAGTGTTTCATTATGCAAGCACCTCCTCTAATTGTTTAACAGCATCTAAAGTGATGATTACAGTATCAGCATTTGCGATCTCTAATACACTTACAGAAGTAGCTGTTAATGTTTGAGCGTTAGGAATGTTACGCGCTGATAAAGCAACGTTTACATCTAACTCAGCAGTGATTAATAATGGTTTACGGTCAACATTGAATGCTGATAACATATTGATCATTGCTTTTGTTTGTGGTTTTTCGAAAGATAATGCATCAACAACGATGAATTTCCCTTCATTTACCTTTGTCGCAAGAACAGATTTTAACGCTAAGCGGTAAACTTTTTTGTTCATGTCAACAGAGTAGCTACGTGGAGTTGGTCCGAAAACTACACCACCGCCACGCCATTGTGCGGCACGGATAGAACCTTGACGAGCACGTCCAGTTCCTTTTTGTTTCCAAGGTTTGCGTCCACCACCAGCAACAGCTGAACGGTTTTTAACTGCATGTGTTCCTTGGCGTAAAGATGCGCGTTGCATCACGATTGCATCAAACATTGCTTGTTGGTGTGGTTCCACTCCGAACACAGCAGCATTTAATTGAATATCTTCTAATTTTTCACCTTGTTGGTTAAATAACGCTACAGTAGGCATCTTTGTTCCTCCTTTCGCAAATTACGAATTAGTTAGTGCTAGCGTAATCTACTAAGTTTTTAGCTTCGTTTACTTTAGTAGTTTTCGCTGCTGATTTGATTGTTACTAATGAACGTTTTGATCCTGGAACATTACCTTTAACTAAGATAACATTGTTTTCAGTATCAATTTTGACAACTTCTAAGTTTTGTACAGTAACTTGTACATTACCAGTTTGTCCAGGTAATTTTTTCCCTTTGAATACACGGTTCGCTGCTACCGCACCCATTGAACCTGGGCGACGGTGGTAACGAGAACCATGAGCCATTGGTCCGCGTGATTGTCCATGACGTTTGATAACACCTTGGAAACCTTTACCTTTTGAAGTTCCAGTTACGTCTACAATTTCACCTGCTGTGAAAACATCAGCTGCTGTAACCGCTTGTCCGACTTCAACCGCAATTTCGAAATCACGGATCTCACGGATGAAGCGCTTAGGAGCAGTTTCAGCTTTAGCAGCAATCCCCATTTCTGGTTTGTTTGCTAAACGTTCTGGTTTGTCCATGAATCCGAATTGTACAGCAGTGTATCCATCAGATTCAACAGTCTTTGTTTGTAAAACAACGTTTGGAGTGACTTCGATTACAGTTACTGGTACTAATTCACCTTCAACTGTGAACACTTGAGTCATTCCGATTTTACGACCTAAGATTCCTTTTGCCATGAGTTACACCTCCAAATTATAATTTAATGTCGATTTCGACACCAGCTGGTAAGTTTAAGTTTTCTAACGCACTTACAGTCTCTTGAGACCATCCAGTAATGTCGATTAAGCGTTTATGAGTACGCATTTCGAACTGTTCGCGTGAATCTTTGTATTTGTGTACTGCACGAATAATCGTGTACACACTACGTTCAACTGGTAATGGGATTGGACCTGCAACCTCAGCACCTGTTTTCTTCGCAGCTTCAACAATTTTCACCGCTGATTGATCGATTAATTTGTGATCATATGCTTTTAAACGAATACGAATTTTGTTTGCCATTTTTTTGTCCTCCTTTCAAATTTGTGGACCCGCTCCGCATAAATTAACCTGACGTCCGGCTGGCTAAGTTGCCTAAGCAACTCGTCCGGGTGTGTCAGCAACCTTACACATCAAAGCAGTAATACTAATATATTTTACCAAAACATTCACAAACTTTCAAGTCTTTTTTCAAAGTTTTTTCACTTCGTTTCCAGTGCTTTTATTTGCAATGAATTAGCAACTGTTCTATATTATACCGACTTGTTTTTTAAAAGGCAAGTACTTTTTTTGTTTTTAAAGTTTCTTATTTATCTTCATTTTTATAGGCATCAATCAAGAATTAATTCTCGGTTCATGCCTTAACGATACTTATTATATTCTTTTTTACATGAAGAAACAACTCAACAACTATTAAGCATTATTTAAAAACAACGCTTTCGCGTGTATCATTTAATGACTAATATAAAAAAGGAGGCCGAAGCCTCCTTTCATTTCATTAAATAAAATTATTTAATGATTTCAGTTACTGAACCAGCACCTACTGTACGTCCACCTTCACGAATTGAGAACTTAGTTCCTTCTTCGATTGCGATTGGCGCGATTAATTCTACAGTCATTTCTACGTGGTCACCTGGCATAACCATTTCAGTTCCTTCTGGTAACTGAATTACACCTGTAACATCCGTAGTACGGAAGTAGAATTGTGGGCGGTAGTTAGAGAAGAACGGAGTATGACGTCCACCCTCTTCTTTTGATAATACGTAAACTTGTGCTTTTACGTTAGTGTGTGGAGTTACTGAACCTGGTTTAGCTAATACTTGACCACGTTCGATTTCTTCACGAGTTACACCACGTAATAATGCTCCAATGTTTTCCCCAGCATCTGCATAGTCTAATAATTTACGGAACATCTCAACAGCAGTTACTACTGTTTCGCGAGTTTCGTTAATACCAACTAATTCAACTTTGTCATTGACATTTAAACGTCCACGATCGATACGACCAGTTGCAACTGTTCCACGTCCAGTGATTGAGAATACGTCCTCAACTGGCATTAAGAATGGTTTGTCGATATCGCGTTCTGGAGTTGGGATGTACTCATCAACTGCAGCCATTAATTCTAAGATTTTTTCTTCGTATGAAGCGTCACCTTGTAATGCTTTTAATGCTGAACCTTTGATTACTGGAGTATCGTCACCTGGGAAATCGTATTCTGATAATAAGTCACGAACTTCCATTTCAACTAACTCTAATAATTCTTCATCATCTACCATGTCAACTTTGTTTAAGAAAACAACGATGTAAGGTACACCTACTTGACGAGATAATAAGATGTGCTCACGAGTTTGAGCCATTGGTCCGTCAGTAGCAGCGATAACTAAGATAGCACCGTCCATTTGAGCAGCACCAGTGATCATGTTTTTAACGTAGTCAGCATGTCCCGGGCAGTCAACGTGTGCGTAGTGACGAGTAGCTGTTTCGTACTCAACGTGTGCAGTGTTGATTGTGATTCCACGCTCGCGCTCTTCTGGAGCACCATCGATTTGGTCGTAAGCCATAGCTTGACCACCATTTTGTTTTGATAAAACAGTTGAAATTGCAGCTGTTAAAGTCGTTTTACCGTGGTCAACGTGACCGATTGTTCCAATGTTAACGTGCGGTTTAGAACGTTCAAATTTTTGCTTTGCCATTGTGAAATTCCTCCTTGGATTTTGTAAAAATTAAACTATCATATAGATTTTATATCATAAATCAGGAAAATACAATATGTATTTTCCTAATTTTGATTGATAACTTATAAAGTAATCATTTAATCGCTATTTGGATTATTTTCCTTGAGCTTTTTTGATTACTTCTTCAGCAATACTCTTTGGTACTTCTTGATAGTGATCGAATACCATCGTGTAAGTTCCACGACCTTGAGTCATAGAACGTAATGATGTTGCATATCCGAACATTTCTGATAATGGTACCATCGCATTGATGATTTGAGCACCGTTACGGTTCTCCATTCCTTCTAAGTTACCACGACGTGAAGTAATGTCTCCCATTACATCTCCCATGTACTCTTCTGGAATTTCTACTTCTACTTTCATAGTAGGCTCTAAGATAACAGCCTTACATTTTGCAGCAGCAGCTTTTAATGCCATCGAAGCAGCGATTTCGAATGCCATTTGTGATGAATCGACATCATGGTATGAACCATCGAATAAAGTTGCTTTAATGTCAACTAATGGGAACCCAGCAAGAACACCGTTCTCCATTGAGTTTTCAATACCTTTTTGTACTGATGGAATGTATTCACGTGGAACAACCCCACCAACAACACCATCAACGAATGTGAATCCTTCACCTTCTCCAGCTGGTTCAAATTTAACCCAAACGTGTCCGAATTGTCCACGTCCACCTGATTGACGAACGAATTTCCCTTCAACCTCTGCAGTTTGACGGAATGTTTCACGGTAAGAAACTTGTGGTGCACCAACATTAGCTTCTACCTTGAACTCACGACGCATACGGTCAACGATGATGTCTAAGTGTAATTCACCCATACCAGCGATGATTGTTTGCCCTGTTTCTTGGTCTGTCCATGCTTTGAATGATGGATCCTCTTCAGCTAATTTTGAAAGTGCTAATCCCATTTTATCTTGGTCAGCTTTTGATTTTGGTTCAATTGCAACTGAGATAACTGGTTCTGGGAAGTTGATCGTTTCAAGAACGATTGGGTGTTTTTCATCACATAAAGTGTCCCCAGTCGTTGTATCTTTTAAACCAACAGCTGCCGCGATATCTCCAGCATATACTTTTGAAATCTCTTCACGGCTGTTAGCGTGCATTTGTAAGATACGCCCAATACGCTCACGCTTACCTTTAGTAGCGTTTAATACGTATGAACCTGAATCTAATGTCCCTGCGTATACACGGAAGAACGTTAATTTCCCTACATATGGGTCAGTCATGATTTTGAATGCTAATGATGAGAATGGTTCAGCATCTGAAGATTGACGTTCAACTTCGCTTCCGTCTTCTAATGTACCTTTGATTGCTGGTACATCGATTGGAGCTGGTAAGTAGTCAATTACAGCATCTAACATTAACTGAACACCTTTGTTTTTATAGGCAGAACCACATAAAACTGGGTAGAATTCAGCTGTTAATGTTGCTAAACGAATTGCTTCTTTTAACTCAGGGATTGAAATTTCTTCACCCTCTAAGTATTTCATCATTAGGTCTTCGTTGAAGTTTGCTACAGTTTCAACTAATTCTTCACGTAAAGCTTCTGCTTCATCTAAATAATCAGCTGGAATTTCAGTAACCTCAATATCAGTTCCTAAGTCATTTTTGTACATGTGAGCTTTCATTTCGATTAAATCAATGATTCCGTTGAATTGATCTTCAGCACCAATGTTTAATTGAATAAGAGCAGCTTGTGCACGTAAACGGTCTTTCAATGTTGCAGCCGCTTTTACAAAGTCAGCTCCAGTTGAATCCATTTTGTTTACGAATACAATACGTGGTACTCCGTAACGAGTTGCTTGACGCCAAACTGTTTCAGTTTGTGGTTGTACCCCATTTTTTGCATCAAGTACAGTTACTGCACCATCTAATACACGAAGAGAACGTTCAACTTCAATTGTGAAGTCTACGTGACCTGGTGTATCGATGATGTTTACGCGGTATCCATTCCATTCAGCAGTTGTTGCTGCAGAAGTGATTGTGATTCCACGCTCTTGCTCTTGAGCCATCCAGTCCATTGTTGCTCCACCATCGTGAACTTCTCCGATTTTGTGGTTAACACCAGTATAGTAAAGAATACGCTCTGTCGTAGTCGTTTTCCCAGCATCGATATGTGCCATGATTCCGATGTTACGTGTTTTGTCTAATGGAAACTTACGTGCCATTTGTAATAACCCCTCTCGGTTTTAAGATTTTCCCCACATAGTGAAACGAGCACGGGCTTTCTTCAATAAAATTGAATTCAGCTTAGAAATAAATCTCTTCTCGTGCTCTGTTTCGTCTATGTAGTAGTGAATTGATTCAATTCAACTAACAAATTTTTAAGTGTAAAAGCAAAACAGTTGGATAACTGTTTTAATCTTACCAGCGGTAGTGAGCAAATGCTTTATTTGCTTCTGCCATTTTGTGAGTGTCCTCACGTTTTTTAACTGAAGCTCCTGTTCCGTTAGAAGCATCGATGATTTCGTTCGCTAAACGTAAACGCATTGATTTATCATTACGCTTACGGCTGTTAGCAACTAACCAACGTAACGCTAACGTTACACGGCGCTCTGGACTAACTTCAACTGGTACTTGGTAGTTAGCTCCACCAACACGACGTGATTTTACTTCTAAAACTGGCATGATGTTTTCTAACGCTTGTTCGAAAACTGCTAATGGCTCTTGACCAGTTTTTTCTTGAACTAATTCAAACGCTCCATAAAGAATATTTTGCGCTGTTCCGCGTTTACCATCTAACATTAAACGGTTAATTAAACGCGTAACTAATTTTGAGTTGTAAATTGGATCTGCTAAAACATCACGTTTAGCAACTGAACCTTTACGTGGCATAGAAATTTCCTCCTTCCATTTCTTATTTATGATTTATGCTACTGCATAATCTAAACATTGGTAATTAAAATTAGTTTTTAGGGCGTTTCGCTCCATAACGTGAACGTGATTGACGACGGTTATTAACACCGGCAGTATCAAGCGCACCACGAATAATACGGTAACGAACTCCAGGTAAATCTTTTACACGTCCTCCACGGATTAATACGACACTGTGCTCTTGTAAGTTGTGTCCTTCACCTGGAATATACGCTGTAACCTCGATACCATTTGTTAAACGAACACGTGCATACTTACGTAAAGCCGAGTTCGGTTTCTTTGGAGTCATTGTTCCAACACGAGTACAAACACCACGTTTTTGCGGTGATTTAGTATCCGTTTGTTTTTTCTTTAAGCTGTTTAATCCAACGTTTAATGCTGGAGATTTTGACTTAGTAACTTTAGATTCGCGTCCTTTGCGAACTAATTGGTTAATAGTAGGCATTGTTTTTCCTCCTCTCGTAAACAAAACTGACATCTATACCTTAGACCCACACCACCAGGTGTTTCAATAATAGGTAAAAACAAATGGGACAGCGTTCTGGGAACGCTGTACCCAAAATTACATTTCTAAGATATGCCTTAGATATAATAACATACCGTATCAGTCATGTCAACGAAGTTATATTAAATTTTGTTTAATACATTTCATTGTCATCAATAACTTCATGGAATGAATCTGTTCCTTCAAATTGATACACTTCTTCGTTGTCGAATTCATCACGATCCGTTGCATCAAACTCCGTTACTTCTTCAATTTCATTACCATCAGTAACTTCAATTCCTTGGTATTTACTGAATCCAGTACCTGCTGGAATCAAGTTACCAATAATAACATTTTCTTTCAGCCCAAGTAAGTGGTCTGTTTTTCCTTTAACAGCTGCATCAGTTAACACACGTGTTGTTTCCTGGAACGAAGCCGCTGATAAGAATGAATTTGTTTCAATTGAAGCTTTTGTAATTCCAAGTAATACTGGTCGAGCAACTGCTGGGCGACGTGCACTTAAAATAACTTCATTGTTCAATACAGAATAATCTTGATGATCTAAAAGGACACCTGGTAACGTTGTTGTATCACCAGCATCAACGATGCGGACTTTACGTAACATTTGACGGACAATAACCTCGATATGCTTATCTTCGATTTCTACCCCTTGTAAACGGTATACTTTTTGAACTTCCATGATGATATATGATTGAACTGCTTCAACACCACCAAGTGTTAATAACTCTTTCGGATCAATTGCCCCTTCAGTCAAACGTTGACCAGACTGAACAATATCTCCAACAACAGCTTTTACACGTGCATTATATGGTGCTTGATATTCAATAATTTCATGTTCATTTTCAACAGTAATTTCTGGACGCTCTTTTGTTGTATCAATAGCAATAACTTTTCCATCAATTTGCGACAATAAAGCTTTCCCTTTTGGATTACGTGCTTCAAATAACTCTTGGATACGAGGTAAACCTTGCGTGATATCGCCTCCGGCTACCCCTCCGGTATGGAAAGTACGCATCGTTAACTGTGTTCCAGGCTCACCGATTGATTGTGCGGCCATAACTCCGACTGCTTCACCAATTTCAACTGAGTTCCCTGTTGCAAGACTACGTCCGTAACATTTTTGGCAAATTCCATGACGCGTATTACATGTTAATGCAGAACGAATTTCAACTTCTAAAATACCAGCAGCAATAATTTGCTGTGCTAATTCATCAGTAATCAATTCTCCACGACTCACAATAACTGATTGCGTTTCTGGATGAAGTACTGTTTTTTGAGTGTAACGTCCGATAATACGATCGTATAAACCTTCAATTTTTTCGCGACCTTCTTGAAGTGCACGAACAGCTAAACCTTTATCCGTTCCACAGTCATGTTCACGGATAATAACGTCTTGTGATACATCAACTAAACGACGAGTTAAATATCCTGAATCGGCTGTTTTTAAGGCAGTATCGGCAAGACCTTTACGGGCACCATGGGTAGAGATAAAGTACTCTAATACGGTTAACCCTTCACGGAATGAAGACTTGATTGGTAACTCGATCGTTTCACCTTTCGGGTTGGCCATTAATCCACGCATTCCGGCAAGCTGTGTAAAGTTTGACTTATTTCCACGTGCTCCTGAATCTTGCATCATGAAAATTGGGTTACGTTGATGGTTTGTTTCAAGCTCTTCCATTAATGAATCGGCTAATCCACCTTTACCATCTTTGACATCTGCCCAAACTTTGATAACTTGTTGGTGACGTTCGTCATCAGTCATCATCCCACGAGCAAATGATTTCTCAATTTTCATAACTTTTTTCTCTGCTTCAACAACGAGTTCATTCTTCTTACCATCCAATGTAACTACATCGGCTGCAGCAACTGTCATACCAGCAATTGTTGAATATTTAAATCCAAGATCTTTCATTGCATCTAACATTTTCGCTGTTTCTGTTGTGCGATACACTTTGAAGACACGAGCGATTAAGGCACCAAGTGCACCTTTTTTAAATGGAAGAATTTCTGGGCGTTCTTGAATATTAGCGACAATGTCAGTTCCCATATCCACAAAGTGATAATCCGGCGTTTGATCTTCATCAGTTTCTTTCGGACTATTAACATAAGGGAAACTTGCAGGCATGATTTCATTGAAAACCAATTTACCGACAGTTGTAATTAAATATTGATTTTGTTGCGATAATGTGAATGTTTTATTTTCTAACACTCCAGCTTTAATCGCAATACGGCTGTGAAGTGATACTTCACCAGTTTGGTATGCAATCATCGCTTCATTAAAGCTTGAGAAAATCGAACCTTCACCATTTGCACCAACATTTTCCATTGTTAAGTAGTAGTTTCCTAATACCATATCCTGAGATGGTGTAACGACTGGTTTTCCATCTTTCGGGTTAAGGATGTTGTTTGCAGCAAGCATTAACACGCGTGCTTCCGCTTGAGCTTCTTGACTTAATGGAACGTGAACCGCCATTTGATCCCCATCGAAATCGGCATTGAAGGCAGTTGTTACAAGTGGATGTAACCGAATTGCTTTTCCTTCAACAAGACGTGGTTCAAATGCTTGAATACCTAAACGGTGAAGTGTTGGGGCACGGTTTAATAAAACCGGGTGTCCTTGAACAACATCTTCTAATACCGGATAAACCGCCGGATTATGTTGTTCAATCATTTTCTTCGCCATTTTAATATTCTGTGCCATTTCACGCTCAACTAATTCGTGAATTACGAATGGTTTGAATAATTCAAGCGCCATTTCTTTTGGTAACCCACATTGATAAATTTTCAATGTTGGACCGACAACGATTACTGAACGTCCTGAGTAGTCAACACGTTTTCCAAGTAAGTTTTGACGGAAACGACCTTGTTTCCCTTTCAGCATGTGTGAAAGAGATTTTAACGGGCGGTTCCCTGGTCCTGTTACCGGACGTCCACGACGCCCGTTATCAATTAACGCATCGACAGCTTCCTGTAGCATACGTTTTTCGTTTTGAACAATAATTCCCGGTGCATTTAACTCTAACAGTTTTTTCAAACGGTTATTACGGTTAATAACACGACGGTATAAATCGTTTAAATCTGATGTCGCGAAGCGACCACCATCTAGTTCAACCATCGGACGAATGTTCGGTGGAATAACTGGTAGTACATCCATAATCATCCAATCTGGGTTGTTACCAGATTGACGGAAAGCTTCAACTACCTCTAAACGTTTAATGACACGTGCACGTTTTTGCCCTTGCGCAGTTTTTAATTCTTCACGTAAAAAGTCAGCTTCAGCATCAAGATCAATATTTTCTAATAATGTTTTGATTGCTTCAGCACCCATTGCCGCGCGGAAATCACCACCAAAGTGCATAACATTTGTACGATATTCATTTTCGTTCATTACTTGCTTCAACTGAATATGACGCGCAGCATCTGTATCTGGTGTCACTGTTGTTACAACATATTTTACGAAATAAATAACTTCTTCAAGTTCTTTTGGTGTCATATCTAAAAGTAATCCCATACGGTTTGGAATCCCTTTAAAATACCAAATATGTGACACAGGTGCAGCTAATTCGATATGCCCCATGCGTTCACGACGAACGTTTGATTTTGTTACTTCAACACCACAACGTTCACAGACGATACCTTTGTGGCGAATACGTTTGTATTTCCCACAATGACATTCCCAGTCACGAGAAGGACCAAAAATGCGTTCGCAGAATAGTCCATCACGTTCTGGTTTTAAGGTACGGTAATTTATTGTTTCGGGTTTTTTAACTTCTCCAAATGACCAATCACGAATCATTTCTGGAGAGGCTAAGCCAATTTTCATATAAGCAAACTCTTTCAAGGCTCGGACCCCCAATTCTCAAATTATTCTTCTTCTGAATCAGAAATATCGATTACTTCATCATCGTTATCATAGATACGGACATTAATTCCTAATGACTGTAACTCTTTTATTAACACGCGGAACGATTCTGGAACACCAGGTTTTGGAATTGGTTTCCCTTTAACAATCGCTTCGTATGTTTTTCCACGACCCATGACATCATCTGATTTAATCGTTAAGATTTCACGTAATGTATTAGCAGCACCATATGCCTCAAGCGCCCAAACTTCCATCTCTCCGAAACGTTGTCCACCAAATTGAGCTTTCCCTCCAAGTGGTTGTTGCGTTACAAGTGAGTACGGACCATTTGAACGAGCATGTAATTTATCATCAACCATGTGTGCAAGTTTGATCATGTACATGACACCAACTGAAACACGGTTATCAAATAATTCACCAGTACGTCCATCATATAATTCTGTTTTTCCATCTGGATCCATACCAGCTTCAGCCATCATTGCTTCAAGATCTTCTTGCTTACATCCATCAAAAACTGATGTTGCAACATGACCTTGTTTTCCAGCAAGAACAAGACGACGAGCGGCCATTCCAAGGTGGATTTCTAAAATTTGTCCAATATTCATACGTGAAGGTACCCCAAGTGGGTTTAACATGATATCAACTGGCGTTCCATCAGGTAAATAAGGCATATCTTCAATCGGTAAAATACGCGAGATTACCCCTTTATTTCCGTGACGTCCGGCCATTTTATCTCCTTCAGAGATTTTACGTTTTTGAACGATATAAACACGAACAACTTCGTTTACTCCAGGACTTAATTCATCTCCATTTTCACGTGTGAAGCGTTTAACATCTAAGATGATTCCGTCTCCACCATGTGGAACATGTAATGAAGTGTCACGAACTTCACGTGCTTTTTCACCAAAGATTGCATGTAATAAACGTTCTTCTGGTGATAATTCGGTTACACCTTTTGGTGTTACTTTACCAACAAGAATATCTCCTGCTTTGACTTCAGCACCAACACGGATAATTCCACGATCGTCTAAATCTTTACGTGCAACTTCACCGACATTTGGAATATCACGAGTGATTTCCTCAGGTCCTAACTTCGTATCACGACACTCAATTTCATACTCTTCAATATGAACTGAAGTATATACATCATCTTTGACAAGACGCTCACTCATAATGATAGCATCTTCATAGTTATAACCATTCCATGTCATGAAGGCTACGACAACGTTACGACCTAATGCCATCTCTCCTTCATCCATTGAAGAACCATCGGCAATAATTTGACGCGCTTCAACTTCCTCACCTAAGCGAACAATTGGACTATGGTTATAGCAAGCACCTTGATTCGAACGTTCGAATTTCGATAATGGATATACGTCTAAATGTCCAACATGATTGCGAATTTTAATTTGACGTGCATCAACATATTCAACAGTTCCAGCAGTATGCGCTAAAACCGCAACTCCACTATCGCGAGCAGCAACGTGCTCCATACCAGTTCCAACATAAGCTGCTTCTGGTACTAATAATGGTACCGCTTGACGTTGCATGTTGGCACCCATTAAGGCACGGTTGGCATCATCATGCTCAAGGAATGGGATACAAGCTGTGGCAACCGATACGATTTGTTTCGGTGATACATCAATTAAATCAAAATCTTTAATTGGATAGTTATCATTCTTTCCACGATGACGTCCAGCCCATTCGCTAATAGTTGGATCAATTAAACCTGTTGTTCCATCTAAAGGCATATTGGCTTGGGCAACAATATAGTGGTCCTCTTCATCAGCAGTTACATAAATAATTTGATCACTTACGTATGCTTGAATTGTTCCATCTTCTAGTGTCACATGATTAATTTTACGATATGGTGTTTGGATGAATCCATATTCATTTAGACGGGCAAATGTCGATAATGTATTAATTAAACCGATGTTTGGCCCCTCTGGTGTTTCGATCGGACACATACGCCCATAGTGAGAGTAGTGAACGTCACGAACTTCCATCCCAGCACGCTCACGCGTTAATCCACCAGGACCTAAAGCTGAAAGACGACGTTTATGCGTTAATTCTGCTAATGGGTTTGTTTGATCCATGAATTGTGATAATTGCGAACTTCCGAAGAACTCTTTAATTACCGCTACAACTGGACGAACATTGATTAGGCTTTGAGGTGTTAATCCCTCAGTTTCTTGAATCGACATACGTTCACGAACCACACGTTCCATACGCGTTAAACCGATACGGAATTGGTTTTGTAATAATTCACCAACCGAGCGAATACGACGATTCCCAAGGTGATCAATATCATCATATGTTCCAACACCATCGAGCAAGTTAAAGAAATAGCTTACTGATGCAAGGATATCACTGATTGTAATTGAGTGTTCTGTCACACCATAGTTCCCAATAACATTGACAACGCGTTCTTGTTTGTCATCAGAATACACCTTAACAACTTGAACCTCAGTCATACGACCATCAATATCGTTTGTCATAACCGCTTGAACATTCGCTCCAGCTTCAAAAGCAGGGCGTAATTTTTCAATTAAACGACGATCTAAACGTGTTCCAGCTTCAGCTAAAACTTCACCATCTTCACTGATGATTGGTTCCGCTAAAATTTTATTGTCTAAACGTTCTAAAACATTCAATTTTTTATTGAATTTATAACGACCAACGCGTGCTAAATCATAGCGTTTGTCATCGAAGAAGCGTGAAATGAAAAGGTTCGTCGCTCCATCAATTGTTGCAGGTTCACCAGGACGTAAGCGTTCGTAAATTTGTAACAACGCATTTTCTGTTCCAGATACACCTTCTGGTGTTTCATTTTGATCTTTCTCAAGAGTATTCAATAAGAAAGTATTATCACCAAATAGATCTAAAATTTGAATATCAGAGCTTAAGCCTAATGCACGTAACAACACTGTTAACGGTAATTTACGCGTACGGTCAATACGAACGTGCGTAATATCTTTGATATCAGTTTCGTACTCTAACCAAGCACCACGGTTTGGAATAACTGTTGCACCAAGGCCACGTTTTCCACTTTTGTCGATTGTTTCCGCTAAGTAAACACCAGGTGAACGAACGAGTTGCGAAACAACGACGCGTTCAGCACCGTTAATAATAAATGTTCCAGCATCTGTCATCAAAGGAATATCTCCCATGAACACTTCTTGCTCTTTCACTTCACCAGTTTCATTGTTATACAGGCGTAAAACAGCACGCAATGGGCGTGAATAATTCACATCATGCTCTTTTGCGGCATTGAGTTCATATTTAGGTTGTCCCCAACTATGACTCACATATTCTAAACGTAAATTCGCTTCTAATCGTTGGTTTCCTTGGAACCCTTCAATTGGAAAAATATCTTGAAATAATTCTTCAACTCCGTCTGTCACAAACCAATCAAAAGAATCCTTTTGGATTTCAATTAAATTCGGTAATTCTAGTGATGACTGAATACGCGAAAAATCGCGACGTTCTCTTTGTCCAAATTTTAAAACACGACCAACCAAGAGACTCACTCTCCTTTTTAAATAGTCTTTTTTTAAGTCTTTTCTATTTTTTTGAACACCAAAAAGGGGTCAAAAAATCAGCACATAGGCATTATACTATACTATCAAATTTAATGTTAAAAGTCAATGATTATTTCCGCGCTCGAATAATCAAGTAACCTTTCTCTTTTGCCACAATTTCAACTTCTTGAAAAAGTGTTTCCAACTTCTTCACAGTCGATGCAGCTCCTTGTTTTTTCTGAATAACCACCCACAGCTCACCCGCAGTTTGCAACTGTTGATAACTCTGTTCATAGATTTGAAAAATAGTTTGTTTACCTGCACGAATCGGTGGATTTGTAATAACCACCTCATACATTTCACTTACTTGATCTAAACAGTGGCTCACAAAACCACTCACTTTTTCTTTTACACCATTTTTTTCGGCATTCAAAAGCGCCAATCCTAGTGAACGTTCATTCACATCAACCATATCCACTTGCAATCCATACGTTTTCGCAACATAAATCGCAATCGGTCCATATCCACAACCCACGTCAAGCACTTTGCCAGTTTTCCCACTCAAATCAAGAGCCTCTAACAATGTTTTCGTTCCGAAATCAAGCCCACTCTTAGAGAAGACACCAATATCCGTTTGAAAAGAAAAATGCTGTCCAGCGACCGTGACGGAAATGTGTTGCGGTTTTGAATCAGCATCAAGATTATTCGTATAATAGTGTGTCGTCATCTTTTTCGCACCTTTCATTTGCACTTTTTCCGAGCTAAAGCCAAAAAGTACAAGTCTACCACTTTATGATGATACTTTACAATAATATAAAAAAACCACTTGCCAAGCAAGTGGTTTTCTGTTAAAGCACTTTAAGAAATTAATTATTTAACTTCTACAGATGCTCCAGCTTCTTCTAATTTAGCTTTGATTGCTTCAGCGTCTTCAGGAGAAATGTTTTCTTTGATTGGAGATGGTGTAGCATCAACTAAAGCTTTTGCTTCTTTTAATCCTAATCCAGTAAGTTCACGAACTACTTTGATTACTCCGATTTTTGAAGCTCCAGCACCTGTTAAGATAACTGATACTTCAGTTGGTCCAGCAGCTTCAGCAGCAGCTCCACCAGCTACAGCTACAGGAGCAGCCGCAGTTACACCGAATTCTTCTTCGATAGCTTTAACTAAGTCGTTTAATTCTAAAACAGTCATGTTTTTTAATTCTTCAATGAAATTTTCTTTATTGAATGCCATGTCAATATCCTCCTAATTGGAATTGGTTTTTTGTTTTTTGGGTGCTACTGAAATTATTCAGCAGCAGCTTCAGTTGTTTCAGCGATTGCTTCTTCACCTGATTCTTGTTGCTCAGCGATTGCTTTTGCAACTAATGCCATGTTACGCACTGGAGCTTGTAACACAGAAAGTAACATTGATAACATACCGTCGCGGTTTGGTAACGATGCTAATTCTTGAATTTTCGCTAAATCAGCTACATTGCCTTCAATGATTCCTGATTTAATTTCTAACGCTTCATGCTTTTTCGCGAAATCAGCTAAGATTTTCGCTGGCGCAACTACATCGTCATTACTGAATGCGATTGCGTTTGGTCCAGTTAAAGCATCAACTAATCCATCATGTCCTAATTCAACCGCCGCACGACGTACTAAGTTGTTTTTGTACACTTTGAATTCGACACCAGCTGCACGTAATTCGCGACGTAATTCAGTCACTTCAGTTACTGTTAGTCCACGGTAGTCAACAACGATTGTTGATTGGCTCGCTTGCATTTTTGCAGCAACCTCAGCAACTAATTGTTGTTTTTGTTCGATAATCGAAATGTTTGCCATGTTTGCACCTCCTCAGTATAATGTCATTATATGTCACACCAAGTCAGTCGACTCATATAAAAACCCCTGCACCCGAAGGCGCAAGGGATCAACTTCTTAATCAAGAAAGTCATTCTTACACCTAGGCAGGATTTATGCATATGCACCTGCTGTCTGCGGTATGAACATAATATACTTTTAAAATTATATCAGGTTGTTCACCTAGTGTCAAGAATTATTTCTCAACCGCAACACGAACACCAGGACCCATTGTTGTTGAAACAGCTACATTTTTCATGTATGTTCCTTTAGCCGCTGATGGTTTCGCGCGAAGTAATGTATTATAGATTGTGTTGAAGTTTTCTACTAATTTCTCAGTATCAAATGAAACACGACCGATTGGTACATGAATGTTACCAACTTTGTCAACGCGGTATTCTACTTTACCAGCTTTGATTTCGTTGATTGCTTTTGTTACATCCATAGTTACTGTACCAGTTTTAGGGTTTGGCATTAAACCACGTGGCCCTAAAACACGACCTAATTTCCCAACTTCAGCCATCATGTCTGGAGTTGCTACTGCTACGTCGAAGTCTAACCAACCTTGTTGTACTTTTTGTACAAGGTCAAGATCTCCTACGAAGTCAGCTCCTGCTGCTTCAGCTTCTTTTGCGCGCTCACCGCGTGCGAACACAGCGATACGTGCAGTTTTACCAGTTCCGTTTGGTAAAACAACTGCTCCACGAATTTGTTGATCTGCTTGACGAGGATCAACACCTAAACGGAAAGCAACGTCTACAGAAGCGTCAAATTTAGCTGTATGTGTCTTTTTCGCTAATTCGATAGCTTCAGTTACATTATAAGCTACAGTTGCATCTACTAATTTAGCAGCTTCAACATATTTTTTACTTTTCTTAGCCATTCTTTTATCCTCCTTTGTGGTAGTGGCGGAAGTAAATCCTCCCACAAAAATCAATTCTCGAAAAATCGAGCCTTAATTTTTAGACAAACGAGCAAATAAGTAACAAGCGGCAATATAAAATTACCGCTTTCACTTTTTTACTCATGTTGCCATCCTTATTATTCAGCAATAAGGATACCCATGTTTTTCGCTGTTCCAGCTACGATATTCATCGCTGCTTCAACATCGTTTGCATTTAAATCAGGCATTTTGACTTCAGCAATTTCACGTAATTGTTCACGTGTAATTGTTGCTACTTTTGTCGTTTTTGCATTTGAAGAACCTGACGCAATTCCAGCTGCTTTTAATAATAAGCGTGACGCTGGTGGCGTTTTAGTAACAAATGTAAATGAACGATCATCATAAACAGTAATTTCTGCTGGTACTACCATTCCCATGTTTTCACGTGTTTTTTCGTTGTACTGTGAACAGAATTCTTGAATATTGATCCCTACTGGTCCTAAAGCCGTCCCTACCGGTGGAGCCGGAGTTGCTTTACCAGCTTGGAGTTGTAATTTGATAACTCGTTTTACCTTTTTAGCCACGAAACACACCTCCTCTTATTTCGTTGTGGTTGTAGTGGGTGTTTAAGGTTTCACCCTCCCACTGCTACAAACAGTTTCTAAGCTTACACTTTTCACTGCCTTGTATTTGAACTATTCCTAAAATAGCCACGACCTATTCTAGCAAAAATTTCAACTTTTAGCAATCTCTTTTTCGATTAGAAAATTGTAAAGAGAGATTAGATTTCTTTTTGAACGTCCGTAAAATCTAGCTCTACTGCTGTTTCACGTCCAAATAAAGTTACTTCCACAGTTACTTTTTCTGTTTCTGTATTAATTTCTTTCACTCGACCAACTTGCTCAGCAAATGGACCTTCCATGATTTGGACAAGCTCATCAACT
Source organism: Firmicutes bacterium ZOR0006 (assembly GCA_000798955.1). GTDB lineage: Bacteria > Bacillota_I > Bacilli_A > Culicoidibacterales > ZOR0006 > ZOR0006. Next base: position 42,573 of record JTLC01000018.1, read on the forward strand.
TCATAATCAAGTTCAACACTTGTTACTTGTTGTGCAATTTCTAATAGCGGTGCCACTTCTTCAGGCATCATTGGAATTGGCTTCGCCCCTTGACCATGCGAACCGATAAATCCAGTTACACCTGGTGTATTTCGCACAACAAACCACGCATCATCAGTCATAATCATCTCAACTAAAACGTATCCAGGGAAAGTTTTCTTTTCACGTTCTTTTCGTTTACGTCCTTTAATCTCAACTTCAATTTCTGTTGGTACAATAACACGGAAAATCTGGTCTTCCATATTCATTGTTTCAATACGCTTTTCTAAGTTTGTTTTTACTTTATTTTCATAACCTGAATACGTATTAACTACATACCAGTTCGGATTGCTGTATAAATCATCCATTCCTTTGAATTCAGTCATGTTATTTGCCTCCGCTCATCATTAGTTAATAAATAAGTTCATTCCCATTGAAATAAGGGAATCGACAACAAGGAAAAATACCATCAAAAACAAAACAAATCCTACAACTGTTGTTGTCTGACGGAACATTTCCTTTCCAGTTGGCCACTTTACTTTTTTAATTTCCTTATTTACCCCAGCTAAAAAGCTTTCTTTTTTCGTTTTAGTTTTAGTCATTTTTTCGTCCTCTTTTTCATCTCTACTCAATATAACTATTTTGTTTCTTTATGTAGCGTATGCTTGCCACATCGACGACAGAATTTTTTCATTTCTAAACGTTCTGTATGTGTTTGCTTGTTCTTTGGTGTTGAATAATTACGACTCAAACATTCTGTGCAGACAAGTGTTACTTTATTACTAGCCATTTTCTCACCTACTTTAGCACGTGTTTTTCACGCTAAATAAAAGAGCCCGCGCTTGCACTCACAAACTTTCTCGGACTTCCACAATTAATTTACCACAATTAAAAGTTTTTTTCAACGAGTCCGTATTGTTTTGCTTTTGTTTTTAATCTTTCTTGAATCATATTCACTTTTGTCCGCGAAATATTGAGTTCCTCGGCAATTTCACGAACTGACTTCCCTAACAAACGACCTTGAAAGACAGCCTTTTGTTCTTGGGTCAGCATTTCTGCAAACTCATCACATTCAACTTGAAAGGCATACCCATTTTCAGTAATCGTCAAATCTGCTTGGGTATGTTGTAAATACTGTAGTTTTTCTGATTCAAACATATACGCGTGCACTTTTTTATTATTTTTTGTTACCAGTGAAATCAATTTATTGTTAATACATGTTGTAAAATATGTTGGTACTGATGCTTTGCAATTATGATCATAGGATTTTATTGCATCAATTACGGCAAAATACATCATTGAATCAATTTCTTCTCGCGATATTGTTTGAAATTGATTGTAAAAATTATATCGGTAATTTTGAATATATGTCGTTACTAATTCATTATATGCTGCTTCATTTCCATCTTCCGCTAAATACAATAATTCTTGGTAATTAACAATTTCTGATTTCATACTAGAAAATCCCCCGACTTTTTTTGATTAAACAGTATTATTTTTTTGTTGCTACTGGATTCCGTTGGTTATACACCTCGTACATTAATAACGCTGCCGCTACTGAAGCATTTAAAGAATTTACATGCCCAACCATTGGCATTTTAACCAATAAATCGCTCTCTTCTAACACAAGGCGAGAAATTCCTGCTCCCTCACTTCCGATAACTAAGCATGTTGGCATATCATATCGTTCTTGACGATAGTCACTTTGGGCATGTGCATCAGTGGCAACAAACCAGAGACCATCTTTTTTTAATTGTCTCATTGTTTTTACTAAATTTGTCACTTGTACGACTTTAACGTGTTCAGCAGCCCCCGTTGCTGTCTTCATTGCCGCCGTATTCACATGTACGCTTCGATGCTTCGGAATAATTATTCCGTGTGCGCCGATAGCATCAACTGTTCGCATAATCGCTCCCAAATTCCGTGAATCTTCTAATCCATCTAATAAAATAAAGAATGGCTGCTCATCACGTGCTTTCGCTAAGGCAAATAATTCCTCCATATTTGCATAGCGGTAAGCTTCAACTTCTGCGACCACACCTTGATGTGTTCCATCTGCTAAGCGATCTAATTCCTGACGTTTCACCGAACGAACAGTCACTTTTTTCTTTCGTGCTAATTCAGTAAATTCACCAGAGTCATGAACTTTCATCGTTTCATTGATATAAAGTGTGTAGACTTTTCTTTCACTTTGTAATACTTCGGCCACAGAATTCCGACCATAAATATATTCACGTTTATTCATTTTTTTCACCGCTTTCAATAATTTGAATTGCTCGTTCACCCAATTCTTGGAGACGTTGTGTTTGGCCTGTCAAGTACAGATAACCAAAAATCGCTTCAAACCCTGTGCTTCGTCGATAAGTTTGCACGTCACAGTTTTTTGGTTTTGTATGACTTTGGGCGTTCCGTCCACGACGATACATATCATATTCAGTTGCCGACAACTCTTCTGTTTGGATAAGGACTTGAACAATTTGATTTTGGGCTTTGGCACTCACGAATCGTACTGCTCCACGTTGGAGTTCCTGTGGTTTCGTAATTCCCTGATGTAACAAGTACGAACGAACGACTAAATCAAAACACGCATCACCCATATATGCGAGGGCAATTCCATTTAATAATTTTGCTTCCATGCCTAAACCTCAATTCCTTGTTGCTGTAACTGCTCGCGAATCGCATCTGCTTTTGCAAAATCTTTTGCTTGTCGAGCAGCTTCTCGTTCTTGAAAAAGTACTTTCACTTCCGGAGAAAGTGGCTGTAAGTGTGTTAGTTTCAATCCTAGCACTTGATCAAACCGACTAACCAATTGACACATTGCCTGAATTTCAGCTAACTTACCTGCTTGTCTTGTGAGTTGATTCAGTAGTTTGGCAGCCTCAAACAAGACTGTCATCGCATTTGCAGTATTAAAATCATCATTCATTGCTGCTTCAAAATCAGTTTGTAATTTCGCGATTTTTTCATCCATATTTGGGGCAATCGTTAACGCATCTGCAAGATCCAGTTTACGGTATGCTCCTTGGTATGCCAACGAAATCCGCTCACTGAACTTTTTAGCGCTTTCGAGTGCATCTGCTGAAAAATTAATTGGTTGTCGATAATGCGTACTTAACATCCATGTTCGAATTGTTGTTCCATCATATTGCGTTAAAATATCACGAACTGTTTTAAAATTCCCCAGTGATTTCGACATTTTTTGATCATCGATTTGGACAAAACCATTGTGCATCCAATATTTTGCTAATCCGTGACTAAAGCACGCATGTGCTTGGGCAATTTCATTTTCATGATGTGGGAACTTCAAATCCATCCCTCCACCGTGAATATCAATCTCCCGATGAAAATGATCATCAATCATGACTACACACTCCGTGTGCCACCCTGGACGTCCTAATGACCATGGCGATTCCCATTTGATACCTTCAGTTGTTGCTTTCCACAAAGTAAAATCAAGTTGATTTTCTTTATTTGTGTTACTTTCAATCCGAGCACCAACAAGTAGGTCATCAATTTTTTGATTTGATAAAGCACCATATTCAACAAGTTTAGTTACCCGAAAATACACGTCTCCTTCCTGTTCGTAAGCAAATCCCTTAACAATTAACTCCTCGATAAAGCGAATAATTTGCGGCATTGTCTCTGTTACTTTTGGCATTGACGGTGCTAAGTTCGAGCCTAATGCTTGCACATCTTCTTGGTAGGCTTTCGTAAAAGTCGACGTCAGCTCAGTCTCATCAACTGCTTGTGCAAGTGCAGCCGCAATAATTTTATCGTCGACGTCAGTAATGTTACTTACATAATCAACATCGTATCCTAAGTATGTAAAATAATTACGCACAACATCAAAAAAGATAATTGGTCGTGCATTCCCAATATGAATATAGTTGTATACCGTTGGACCACAAACATACATTGAAACTTTTCCTGGTTGTATTGGTACGAAGGGCTCATTCATATTAGTCAATGAATTATAAACTGTTAGCATCCTCATTCTCCTTTCATTGCCTTACTATTTTACCATAAAAAACAGTTGCGTGGTTTGCATTTTCTTTTTGCCAACCGCTTTCAAAAAAACGGTAGTTTTTTACCGTTTTTTTTGGTATAATTTTTAGAGAAAATTATCGTAGGAGGTGCTCCCATGGCAAACCGTAAATTTGAAGCGGATCACTTATTTAGTGCAAGTCCCGAACTCGTTTTCGAGGTAATCCGTGACCTCACCTTATCGCGTATGGAACAAGTTGGAAAAGCAACACGGCGACCAAAGAAAATGGTTGGTACAACTTATGAATACGAAATGATTGTCAAAAAGCGCCCAATGTTAGCCAAATTTATTATTACTGATTTCAAACGTCCTTCGCGTTTTGCTTACGAAGTTCAAGCTGGAATTTCTGTAAATGAAACTATTTGGGAAATTGATCGTGCCGATGAAACACGAACATATGTTCATTATACTGAAATTTCGCGTGGTTCGATTGCTAAAACTGGCTGGACTTACAAGTTGGCTGGACTATTCGTTCACCGGAAGCAAAAACAAGCAACAACACAATTATTTGCCGCAATTTATGATGAAATCATAAAACGTCAAAATCAATAAAAAAAGACATGCTCTTCAACAAAATGAAAGAGCATGTCTTTTTATTTATATTTTTTTATGTCCTCAGCAACTTGTAATGGTATTTCTCCCCAAAATGCCTTAACAATTTTACGATGACTATTTGCCATTGGATAATCAAGAAAATCAACTTGATTGATAAACGCTCCCGTTATTGGCGTTGGTAGAACATTAACATGCACAAGCCAAACTCGCATCCACCAAATTTGGTGACTAAAAACATGGCGATATATTCCAAAATATGTCGCTTCCTGTGTACTATGGAAGTTTTTTTTGACAATTTTAGTAATATCAGCTTGATTTTCATCATGATTTTCAACTTGATATTGAGGGAGTGACCATAAATGTTGCAGAACGCCTTTTTGTCGGTTTTCAATAATTGCAATTCGATCTCCATCTGTTAGAAGAAATGTTTCGTAATAATATATTTTTGCTGGTTTTTTTGATGCTTTGATCGGTAACTCATCTTGGTAATCGTGAATAACTGCTTGACATTGCGAGTGTAGTGGACATTGATCACAACGAGGATTTGTTGGTGTGCAAATCAAAGCACCAATTTCAATTAATCCTTGATTAAATGCCGAAGGATTTTCTGTCGTCATCAATTCCGCTAAATATTGCTCCCACATTTTTTTCGTTGCGGGTTTACTAATATCACTAAAATCAGCTTGCATCCGTGACATCACGCGCAAAACATTCCCATCAACAGCTGGATATGCTTGTTGAAATGCACACGCTAAAATTGCCCCCGCCGTATAGGTCCCAATTCCAGGTAATGCAATAATTTCCGAATATGTTTGGGGAAATACACCGTGATGTTCAATCATAATAATTTGTGCTGCTTGTTGCATATTACGCACACGACTATAATAACCAAGCCCTTCCCAAGCCTTTAACAACTGTGATTGTGGGGCAGTTGCCAATAATTGAATCGTAGGAAATTGCTGTAAAAATCGCTCGTAATAATCAATAACACGAATGACTTGTGTTTGCTGAAGCATAATTTCACTCACCCAAATACAGTACGGATCTTGTGTTTTTCGCCAAGGCAAATCACGTTGATGTTCTTGAAACCAAGAAATAACAATTTTTTCCATGTTTTTTTCTCCTCTGATACTCACCCGAGTATTTATCCAGATTGAAAAACGGAACAAATTCTTGCTCCGCTTTTCGTCTTACATCTATTGTCATGAACTTACTCATAAAAGTCAAGTCAGTCGCACTGCACGCTATTGCTTTACTTGAGCTGCATACATCTGTGCATATTTCCCATCTACTGCTAATAATTGCTCATGTGTTCCTTGTTCATATACCTTGCCGGCATCGAGAACAATAATTTGATCAGCAGTCTTAATCGTAGATAAACGGTGCGCAATAATAAAGGTTGTTCGGTTTTTTTTCACAACATCTAAGGCTCGTTGGATTAATTGCTCGGTTTCTGTATCAATATTTGCGGTTGCTTCATCCAAAATCAGAATAGCTGGATCAAAAATAATTGCTCGAACAAAGGCTAACAATTGACGTTCTCCTAAGGAAAAGTGAGCTCCCATTTCCGCAACAGGCTCATCTAATCCAAGTGGTAATTTTGCCAACAAGAATTCTGCACCAACTGCTTGGAATGCCTCAAGTACACGTGTGTGTGAAATATCTTTGCGCTCCATCACAATGTTATCATAAATTGTCCCAGCAAAAAGGATTGGATCTTGCAACACCATACCAATATGCTCACGATATGATTGTTTATTGAGTTGGTGAAGTTCTTGTCCATCAATACGAATACTTCCACTTTGATAGTCATAGAATCGTAAAAGAACATTCATCAACGAACTTTTACCACTTCCAGTATGACCGACTAAGGCGACCGTCTGGCCTGGCTTCGCATGGAAACTAATATTTTTTAATACTTTGCGTTCAGGTACATACGCAAAATCAACGTTTTCAAAAACAATATCGCCTTGTAACTTCTCTACTATTTCTAATGCATTATTTTCTTCAGTTTCATTTAAAAATTCAAATGCACGGATAGCTCCTGAGCGCGAATCTTCATAAATTGCTAAAATATTAAATAAACTCCAGAGTGGTTCTGCCAAGCGATTAATATAATCAACAACCGCGTAAATTGTTCCAATTGTAACACCCAGTTGCAAATTCACTGCTTGTGTTCCAAAATAAACAAGAGCTAACGTAAGTAACGATCGTCGTACAACATGAACCATGCTTCCAGATATTCCAGCACCTAATGTCGATAATTTTCGTCGTTGATTAAAATAGCTATCTGATAACTTATCAAAATCATGCACTGCATGTGCTTCATAATTAAATGCACGAATGACCTCAATCCCTTTTAATTGTTCATTCAAACTTGCGTTAATATCTGAATTTATCGCACGTGCTCGTAAATTATACTTTGAGGCAAAGCGTCGGTATGTCCAAATCCAGATACCTAAAACTGGTAATAGTACAAGGGCAATCGTTCCAAAAAAAGGACTGACATAGAAAATACCAATAAAAGCACCCGTAAATACTACAACACCTTGCAGGACACCAGCTATAACATTTTCATAAATCGATCGAATCGCCTCAGTATCATTGGTAATATACGCAACAACCTTACCGTCAGCAACATTACTGAAATAATCAATAGGTAATTTTTGTAACTTTGTAAATGCTGCTCGTCGAATATCAAAAACAACAGCATTAGACAATTGACGGAATGAGAAACTTGCAAAAAATGAAGTAACTGCACCAACAGCAGCAACAAGCAAAAACAGGCCAACCGTTGCCACTAGTGGTTCTATAAATGGCTGATAAAACTGCCAGATATCTGCCTTATTTAAGGTACGACCTGTTACCTTTTGGCCATCTGTACGGACGATTGTGCCAGCTTCAATGGTGTGTTCACCGACTGGCTCATCGATAAATTGGTATGTATTATTCACAGCGACAATCGCTACTTCTTCTCCTTGCATAGCAGTTTCGTAAAAGCGTTGAGGTACGTAATATTTACCACGATATTCAACATAGTGTGATGTCATTTTTACTGGCTCTTGGACTTGATACCACGGTTGTGTCAGTCCGCCAACTTGATTGTCTAAAATTTCACGCACAACCAAAGGTGTTAAAATCAGTGCTAACATCGAAAATGTTAAAGCAAAAACACCAACTACAACTCGCTTATAATGCTTTTTTGTATATAGCCATAATTGCTGAAATAGTTCCATTAGTTCCCCTCCTCCTCATTGAAATTTTGGTTATTAAATTGTTCATAGTACCAACCACGTAATTGCATGAGTTCCTCGTGGCTTCCACGCTCAACAATTGTTCCGTCTTCAAAAACAAGAATTAAATCGGCATGTTGCACAGCTGATAGACGATGGGCAATAATAATCGTTGTTTGCTCCTTACGATATTCAAGTAAGTGCTCAATAATTGTGGCTTCTGTCTTCCCATCAACTGCTGACAAGGAATCATCGAGCACTAAAATTTCACGATTCGCTAAGAATGCTCTTGCTATCGATAGGCGTTGTTTTTGTCCACCAGATAGCATGACCCCATCTTCACCAACAAGAGTCTCTAGCCCCTCACTTAAATGTTGGATGTCTTTTGTAAAGTCCGCTAAACAAATGGCTTCATCAACTTGAGCATCGGTTGCCTCCGGATTTCCCAATCGTACATTTTCGCGAATATTTTTTGTAAATAAAATATGTTCCTGTGGCACGTAACTTACTAGTTTCCGGAGATTTTCAAGGTCATATGTCTCAATACTCGCTCCATTCACAAGTAGTTGTCCAGTTCCAAGTGGGTACTCACGTAATAATTGGCGAATCAGTGTCGTTCGTCCACCCCCAGTCTTTCCAACAAGTCCAAGTGTTTGTCCTTTTTGCACTGAAAAATCAACATGGCGTAAAACTGGTTGTAACTCTGCTTCATAGCTAAAGCTATAATCTTGGAAATCGAGTGATTCGAATGTCTTCACCATTTTCGCTTGCTCTCGATTTTGAACAACAGCTGGTGTCTTCAACACTTCAGTAAAGCGGTCATACGAGGCATTCCCCCGTTGTAATAAATTAATCATCCCGCCAATGGCATACAGCGGCCAACCCAACATACCAATGTATAAATTGAATGCAACTAGATCGCCAATTGTAATTTGTTGTGCAAATACGAGTAAAGCTCCATAGCCAATTGAGATTGCATAAGACAGACCAAAAAGACCGTTAATGACTGGTTCAAAAAAAGCATCAATTTTAGCAACTTGAACATTATGCTCTCGAACAATTGCGGCTTGTTGACTTAATCGTTCAATATCCACATCTTCTTGGACATACGCACGAATGACACGTACACCTTTTACTGATTCAAGTAATACCGTATTCAACTGACTCATTTGCGCTTGTGCTTGCGTATAGACTTTATGAATTTTTTTCCCTAAAATTGTTGAACTTAAGGAAATAAATAACAACGGAAAAATCGCAGCAATTGTCAGTCGCCAATCAACACTAATAACCATAAAAACGATAATCAATCCTAAATAGACTGTTGATTCTAAAAACATGAACACACCATCACTCGTTGCTACCGATACTGCTCGCAAATCAACTGTCGCTCTCAACATGAGATCTCCAACATTAAATCGTTGAAAAAATGGCCCGTCCATCTTCACAATGTGGGCAAAATACTGCTTTTTTAAATCACGTTCCAGTCGATGACCGTTCAGTGAAAATAAAAAAGACCACAGGAATGCGACAATGTACCCAATAACAATAATTGCAATCAATAGCCCAACTAGCGACCACAAACGTTGTGTTGTTAGCGTCCCTTCACTAATATAATCCAATCCTCGGCCAATAATCTGTGGCGGTAAAATTGCACAAATATTGGCAATTGTTAACGCAATTGCGGCTGTCACATATGAAACCCAATGTTTTTTTAAATACCATCCAAATTTCGAAAATAAACTTAACATCATTTCCCTCCTCAGCTTTTTTTCATTCATATCTATCTAATTTACCATAATTATTTAAATTACGGTAATCTTTTTAAACGTTAATAGCCAAAAAACAAAAAAACCGCAATTTTGTGCTATTTATAAAAAAAAGATGGGAGCCCCATCTTTTTTAGAAAAATTTCAAAGTTTGTTGTGCAAAAAATGTTTCCTGAGCTTCCAGTGTTTGGATTGCTGGCTTTTCACTTAATTCAAAAGGACCTGCTTCTGTATCAGCATGACCGTACCAAGGCTCTAAGCAAACAAAATCTGCTTGTGCTCCTGGCGTTGACCAGATTGCAACATATGGAAAGCCTTGGAAGCCATATGTCAATCCATGGTCATGATTGATACTTCGTAATGTCATTTCACCACCAGTAAAATGATTAAATACCATAGCATCATTATCAAATAAATCATGGTGTAATGGTAATCCTTCAAGTGAGTGTGCTACTTCAACAACTTCACCTGTAAACAAACCTTGGTTTGGATCTAGTTTCATCATCGTTAAATCTTCTGCTTGTGCAAATTCTACCACATAATCAGTAAACTGATCTTGTGGTAATAATTTTGTGCTAAATCCAGGATGAGCCCCAATCGCAAAATGAAGTGGTGTCGCTTCCGGATTTTTCACCTGCCAATCAATTGTTAATGTTGTTGCTTCTAATGTATATATCACATCAAGCATAAATTCAAATGGATACATTGCTCGTGTTTCTTCGTTCGCTTGCAAACGTAAACGAACACTATTTTCGGTTGTTTCAACGATAGCAAAGCGTTGATCACGTGCAAATCCATGTTGTGACATTTCATAGCTTTTCCCTTGATAGTAGTAACGATTTTCTGCTAAACGCCCTACAATCGGAAATAAAATTGGCGCATGCCGCCCCCAATATTTTGGGTTTGCTTCCCAAATATAGTCAATTGCTTCTTGCTTGTGATAGACTTTCGTTAATTGCGCACCAAGGTAGGCAATTTCAATATGTAAAAATTCATTTTCTAGAATAATCATGCGTGTTCTTCCCTTCTTTTCATTACTCTCATTGTATCAAAAAACTTGATTTGAGTAATCGTTTTTTCAAAAAAACAAAAAAGTTACCAACGATGTTGGTAACTTTTTTGCTTATCCTTTTGTTCCACCAGATGTTAATCCAGAAACAAAATTCTTTTGTAATAAGAAGAATAAAATACAGATTGGTAATGCAATCAAAATTGATCCCGCAGCAAATAATGTTACTTGTTGATCACGCGGGTTTGAGATGAATGTCTGAAGCCCAACTGCTAATGTCATATTTTCTGGTGAACGTAGTAAGAACTTCGCTAGCATGAAGTCTCCGAATGGTCCCATAAACGCCCATAATGCTTGGACTGCAATCATTGGTTTTGCTAAAGGCATAACAATTTGCCAGAAAATGCGTAAATGTCCAGCACCATCAATTCGAGCAGATTCATCAAGGTCACGAGGGATTGTATCAAAGTATCCTTTCATCAGCCATGTATTCATCGGAATTCCCCCACCGATATAGATAACTGTTAAGAACCATGGTTGATCTAATGATTTGAGTAGTAGTGCTAAAACAAAGAATGCGGTTAGTGCAGCCATTGTCGGCACCATCTGAATCAGTAAGAAAAATGTTAAACTATTTTTTCGTCCTGTGAAACGATACCGGCTATAAGCATATCCAGCTAATGTTACTACTGCCACTTGGAATGACATTGTAATAACTGCGATTAAAAGTGTATTCCCATACCAACGTAAATAATCACTTTCCGCAAAGAGACGTTCAAAACTAGCAAGTGTAAATTGTCCGCCAAAATCAAGTGCAAATGCTGTTGTATTTCCAGCTTTAAATGCTGATAAGACAGTAATTGCAATTGGATATAAAATAATAATTGAAAGAATAATCATAAATGTATACGTTGCAATTTTATTAATAAGGTCACTCGTCTTTTTAGAACGATATTTTTTGGGTTTTATAGTTGTTGTCGCCATATTACATCATATCCTCGTTTCCAAAAGCATTCGAACGCTTGAATCCGATATAAGCAACTAAAATTGTAAATGATGAAATCAACAATGTTACAGCTGCGGCAACGGCATATTGCGGCGTTCCTGAAGTTGTCAGTTTGTAAATCCACGAAATCAAGATATCCGTCGAACCAGCACCACCACCGATGTTCCCTGGTCCTCCAGCATTGAAGAGGTAGATTAACGAGAAGTTATTGAAGTTAAATGTAAACTGTGTAATTAAAACTGGTGCGGTTGCAAAGAGAATCATTGGCAATGTAATTTTTCTAAACTGTTGCCAACCACTTGCACCATCGATATTCGCTGCCTCATAAAGATCACCAGGAATCGATTGTAGTACTCCGGTTACCATTACAAAAATATATGGAAACCCTAACCATGTTTGAATCATGATTACGGCAACTTTCGTCCAAAACGGATCCGTCTTCCAAGGTAAACTTGTCAGTTCTAAAAACGGAAGCATATTATTAAAGAACGGAATAACTTGGGTGTTAATTGCTCCAACACTATCATTAAACATATTCGAGAATGTCATAATCGTGATAAATGCTGGTACTGCCCATGGTAGTAAGAAAATAATTCGGAAGAATCGTTTTCCTTTAATAAATGATTGGTTTGAAACAATTGCAACTGTAATTCCTAAAACAATTGAGAAAATTGTTGCGAAAATTGTCCAAATAAATGTCCATCCTAAAATATCAAAAAATGTTTGACGCCAAGAGGCTTGTGTAAATAATTTAAAGAAATTTTCAAATCCAACCCAGTCAATTAAGCTTGCTGGTGGTGTGTGATAAAGGTCATAGTTCGTAAATGCCATAAAAATTGTCACTAAAACCGGGAAAATAATGACGAACGCCATTAAAATATACGCTGGCATTGTAAGTAAGTATGGGAATCCATGTTCCCATGCATTTGAAAAATTTTCTTTTAGTGAAGTAGCTGTCTTAATACCATAGTCACGTAACCGCCCAACAGAAAACGCGTCATAAATATTAATTCCATATGCTATTAAGAAAATTCCATAAAGAATCAGTGCAAGTGTTCCTTCTACCATCATAAACATTGAATGGTCACGCCCTGCTTCAGTACCTAATGTAATTAATCCCGCAATCGCTTGAACTCCAAATGTTACTGAGAAAAGAATGAATAATGCAAAAATAGCTAAAAAGATAATTCCTTTTCCTATCTGCTTATTATACATTTGTCCTAATCCCGGAATAATCGAAAGTAATCCTGCTTTACGAGAATGTTTTGTTCCTAAATGTTGTTTTTCGTTCATTTCAGCATCATCCTCATTTCTAATCCTGCTCTACTCACAAAATTCATTTTTAAAAGGAGGGCCTAGGCGAATCACCTAGACACTCCTAATTCACATAGGAAAATTAGTTTCCGCTGTGTTTTGCTGCAATATTGTCTTTTACTAATTGTGCTGCGCTATCTGCTGCTGCTTGTGGATCTTTTCCTTGAGCAACATCAAATAATGCCGCTTTGTATTCCCAAACTTCTGCCATTTGTGGAATATTTGGTGTTGGTACTGCTACTGCAAACTGCTCGATAACTGTTTTTGCTAATTCATTATCAGAAGCTTGAATTCCTTCTAAAACTGCTGGATTTGGTGTAATTTCATTGTTCATTTCAAAGAACTTAGTCCCATTAGTTTCATCTGTAATGTATTTTGCAAATTCACTTGCTAAATCTTTTTCAGCTGAGTAGTTTGAAACTGCCCATCCTTTTACTCCACCAAATGGTGTTGGTGTTTTTCCACCTGGCATTGTTGGAAGTGGTGCGAATCCAACATTGATTCCTGCATCAATAACATCTGTTGCCGCCCATGGACCATTGATGATTGCTGCTGTCTTTCCTTCGTTGAAATATTGCATCATAAAGTCGTATGATGATTGCTCATCTTGCATTCCAACAGGCATTAAGTTTTGCCATTTTTGGATATATGCTAACCCTTCAACTCCACCTGCATTATTTAATCCTAATTCTTCAGGGTTTGTGTTATTGTCACCGAAGACATTTCCACCGTAACCACCGATAATTCCATATGCTACATAGAAGTCAACAAGTTTTGCTAAGAACGCCGTTGAGCGTCCCGCTTCATTTTCAAATGCATATGCTGGATCAGCAGCTAATGCTTCTAACTCTTCGAATGTTGTCGGTGCTTCTGGTAATAAATCTTTGTTATAGAATAACATTACAGCTTCAATTGCTGCTGGTGCAATATATGTACTTCCTTCAAATGTTGCTGCTTGAATCGCAACATCAGTATATCCACCATCTTCTAATGTGATTGGTGCAATTTGTCCAGTTGCTGCTAATGATCCGATACGATCATGTGGCATCATGAATACATCAGGAGCTAATCCTGCTGGTCCATCTAGTGCTAATGCATCAAGAACGTCAAACATTCCTTTTTCTTGCACTTCAATTGTAACATTGTTTGCTTCTTCAAATTCACCTTTAATTTCATTTAAAAACGGTGCATATGAAGGTTCTGCCGCAACGACTAATTTTTTTGCTGCGTCGCTTCCCCCACCTTCAGTTCCAGTATCCGTTGTGCTTCCACACGCAGTGGCAGTTACAGCTACTGCTCCTACTGCTACTAATGATAATGCTTTTTTCATACCCTTCATCATCATTGTCCTCCTTTTTATGTTTAGCCTTCGTTGGCTTCGGATTAAATATACCACCTAAGGAAAGCCTTTTCAATAAGTAAATACTATGTTATCGGTAACAAAATCATGTTATCGGTAACATACAATTAATGTAATATCATTTTTTTGCGCTTAAAGCTAATTTATATGCAATTTTACAGGCTTTTTACTTTTCTTTTTTTAATTTTTCTGTTCGTTTTTTATTTACTTACACGGAGTCCATGTTTACTTTTTTTGTGACATCTTATTATATATAAGAACACGCTATATTTTCGAGTTTATCTGTCATTCATTTTTTGTTATCGGTATCTTTAGAAAATGTTTGTACTTTTCAGTTTATTGGCGGTATAATTAGCGACGAAAGCAATTTCAGAAAATGAGGAGGATTTTTCTATGGATAAAGCAGCTCTTTACCACCGTTCTTTAAGTACAGATTCGTACGTTTATAATAATCAAACTATTCATCTCAAAGTTCGTACTAAGCGTAATGATATTTCACATGCCGATGTTGTCTACGGTGACCCTTACGATCATAGCCATGGCGGTGGGGGTAATCTCGCCGTCAAAGAAACAACATGGAATTACCACCTTTCACCGATGCATAAAATTGCAACAACTGAGCATCATGATTATTGGTTTGTTGAAGTCAAGCCGAGTCATAACCGTTTACAGTATGGTTTTTTTCTCACTGATATTAATGGAGATAAATTTTTCTTTGGTGAAAAAGGTATTTATGATTTTGATAATAGTGCCGCTCGAAAAAATTTGGGTAATTATTTCAAAGTACCTTTTTTACATGGTAATGATGCCTTTCAAGTTCCTTCATGGGTAAAGGATACGATTTGGTATCAAATTTTCCCAGAACGCTTCGCCAATGGCAATCCGGCCATTTCACCAAAAAATGCACATGAATGGGGAAGTAAAAACCCTGAGGTTTTCGATTTCTTTGGTGGTGATATCGAGGGGATAATTCAACACCTTGATTACCTTGTTGATTTAGGTATTACTGGCCTTTATTTAACACCGATTTTCGAATCACCTTCTAATCACAAATACGATACCATGGACTATTTTAAGATTGATCCTCATTTTGGTAGTGATGCTGACTTTAAGCGCCTCGTGACCTTAGCACACCAACGTGGTTTGAAAGTTATGATTGATGCTGTATTTAATCATCTCGGTAGCGCATCACCAATCTGGCAAGATGTCGTTAAAAATGGAGCTGATTCGCAATATGCCGATTGGTTCCATATCCACAGCTTTCCTGTTTCAGAAGGTATCAATGGCAATTACGAAAGTTCAAAAACAATGAGTTTTGATACTTTTGCCTTTACACCACGCATGCCAAAATTAAATACACAAAACTTAGAGGTCAAAAAATATCTCCTTGATATTGCTACCTATTGGATTCGTGAATTTGACATTGATGGTTGGCGTTTAGATGTTGCCAACGAAATTGATCATGCTTTTTGGAAAGAATTTCGCCAAGCAGTTCACACTGTCAAGCCCGATGTCTTTATTCTTGGTGAGATTTGGCATGATTCCTATGCTTGGTTAGCAGGTGATGAATTTGATTCTGTCATGAACTATCCATTTACTGATGCGATTTTACAATATTTTGCTGATTCTGAATTAACTGCTACACAATTCATGTATCGGATTAATCAACAATTGATGAGCTATACGCAAAATATCAATGAAGTGATGTTTAATTTACTTGATAGTCACGATACTGCCCGCCTCTTAACTCGTACAAACGGTCATACAAAATTAGCACAGCTAGCAATAGCTTTCATGTTTGCTCAAACGGGCTCACCTTGTATTTATTATGGAACTGAAGTCGGACTTGACGGTGGAGCCGATCCCCTCTGTCGTAAATGTATGATTTGGGAAGAAGACAAACAAGATCAAGAATTCCTTGAATTTATGAAGAACATCATTGCAGTTCGGAAACAATACCAAACGATTTTCACATATGGTACTTTAAATTGGCTTGATGTTCACGATGATCAAAATTATATTATCTTCGAGCGAAAACTTGGTTTCGAAAGTATTCTGTATATTTTCAATAACAATACCGAAATGCAACATATCCAAATCCCACAAGACTTTGTCAATCGTTTAGCTACTAATTTGATGCTTGATGAAGAACAAACTTTAACTGAATCATGTGCTGTTCAAGGTCACGATTTCGTTGCCTTTAAACTCCACTAAAATAGAATATATTGAAAAACGCACTGCTCCTTAATATAGCAGTGCGTTTTATTAATTTTCCAAACTTTCTTGTAAAGGCACTAATACTTGTACCTGTGAAAGATTCGTACTTGGATAAATTTCTAACGTATAGTCTGTTAAGAAAGTGATACCTTCTGCTTCTAAAATATCCTCAATCTCTTGATACAAGTCATTTTCTGGCTTGAATTCTGTCACATCAAACCAAGCATATTCCATCGCTGCTAAGTCTGTATACGCCATTCCTTCTGGCAATTCACCAAAATGATCAACTTCTATTGCGAGCGTATACATGAATTGACTTTCTCCAATGACTGGTGCTTGAATAACATAGAAATTTTGGTGTTTTGCATAGTCTACCTTTTGCCAAGTAGCCATAAACAACTCCCATACTTGTTGAATCAGTTCCGTTGTTTCTGCTGATGCTTTTACTGTATAGCCCGCTAATAACATAGCCGGCTTTTCAATTCGTTTTTGACTCATACGTCTCTCCTCTACTTTCGTTCTCGAGCAATTAAAATGATGACTTCTATAACACGAAAATACATCCAAATAAGGGTTAATGTTAAACTAAATGCGACATACCACTCATATTCTTTACCTTCTCGATTGGCAATTCGCTCATCGATAAAAGCAAAATCACCTAATAAATTTAATAGTGCTAGTAGTGTAATCCCACCTGCAATAACTCCGGCAATAATTCCACTTGTATGTAAGTAGAGCATATTGGCTCCAAAAATATTCAATACAAAGTCTGCGACATATACTATACCAATTGCACCAATGACACCACCTATAATAAGTACATACTTTGAAACTTGTATTGGTACAAAGCTTTGGAATAAACATAGGGCTGTTAAAAGCGCCATTGTCAGTAAAATTGCATTTAAAATACTCCCCGGAAAAATATTTTCTATTGCGATGCCGACACTTCCTAATAATAATCCTTGGAGGACTGCTGCCATCGTTCCTGTAACCCAAGCAAATTTTGGTAAGAATAAAGTTGCTATCACAATGATAACCATTGCTAATGCTCCCCAAACGAGTGAAGTATTTGCCCATGCTACATCTTGGAAAATAACGGCGATGAAAAAACCACCGAAAACAAAAGCAAGCATCAACAACGTTTTAATGGCAATTCCTCGTAACCCCATTGCTTGCGAAGTTGGTGTTGCAACATTTTTTAAACGCTCTAAAAATGGATTGGCATGAATAAATTGTTCAATCATAGGCTTATTCCACCTTTCATACGAGTTCACTTGGATAGTGAATACCGAGTTGTGTTCGTGACAGTGTCAATATTTCATACACGTCTTTACTCAAGTTTTGCTGCGTTTCACCACTTGCAAAGCTTCGCAACTCATAAATCATACCCGATCCTAAACATTCAACTTCACGTTGCACTTTTGTTCCATCTGGATAGAGTATTTCAAAAAAAGGACTGGTTGTAAATTCTTTTGGCACAAAAATTGTTGCTTTCGTTCCTTGAATTCGCAAATGTGTTTGTGTCTGGCTTACGCACGAAGCCATCACATGTGCCAAAGCATGCCGATACTGCAGTTGAATACTGACTGTATGATCAACTCCACTTTCTAGCAATACACCTTGACTCTGAATCACTACTGGTTTACCTAATAAATCGATGATTGCATATAGCGGATAAATCGCTAAATCATATAAGACACCACCAGCTAATTCTCGCGTATGTCGATATAATCGCTGACTTATTCTCCCTAGACTACCTTCCACATAAACAATCTCCCCAATTTCTTCATTGTGAATGCTGTGTTTAATTTCTTTCCATAATGGCAGATGAATAAATCGCATCGCATCCATCCAAATCACCTGCTCAGTTCTTGCCAAGTTCGCTAATTCGTCAAATTCTCGTTGATTCAATACAGCTGGTTTTTCACAAAGGACGTGTTTACCAGCTTGGATTGCTTGCTTTGTCATTGAATAATGATCATTCGAATGAACAGCTAAATAAACTCCATCAATAGCTTGTGTTAGTGCTTCTTCATAACTTCTTGAAACATGCGCAATCTGGTAATCTTTCGCAAATTGTTCTGCCTTTTCTAATGTTCGATTATACACAGTAACAACTTCAAACTCTTCTCCGTATGCCTGTATTGCCTCAATCATTTCCCGTGCAATAAATCCAGTTCCTATAATTGCAATTCTCATATGGTCACCTCTTTCTTGTTCCTAGCAACATTATGCTCTCATTATAGGGCATTCCCTAGTATTTGACAATCCTCGACTTCTAAATTGCCTCTTTAGCTAGTATTTCTTTGGATTATCTTGATTATCCGAGATTAATCACTGAATTTTAGTATCAAATATATTATAATGAAAGACATGGATATTGCTAAGGAGGATTTTATGAATTTTAATCAAGAACAACAAATTATTATTGCTGACACAAGTCGTGTTTTACGTGTTATTGCTGGTGCCGGCACTGGAAAAACAACAACATTACTTGGCAAACTAGATGCTTACCTCAATGCACAAGTTCACCCAAGTCAAATTTGTCTTGTGACTTTTTCTAAAAAAACAACTATCGATATTAAACAGCGCCTCCAACAACAGCTACCATCAGCACGTGGCATTGCAATTTTGACCTTTCATTCATTTTGCTATAAACTTTTACAACAGTTTCAAGTTTTACAGGGGAAAACTTTATTTGAAGAATTTGATTTTACTATCTTGACTCGAAACCGTTTAAAAGATGTCCCAACATACAAAGAATTTCAACGATTCATCACTCAAACTAAAAATAAAAACCTCAAAGAACTCTTAAAAATTGAAGCACCATTGTACGTTGCAGCAGCAAAAGCGTATGTTTTTAATCACCTCTATGATCAGCAGCTCCAATTTCACCCCCTCAGTGAAAAGTATTATTGGGTTGATTCTATTGAAGGGTATTTAAAGAAACGTTTTGATTTTGATACAGTCCTAGCCGATAAATTTAAATTAAGTCCCGAAAATTCACAACGAATCCAGGCACATATGGCCCATCTTTGTTACGAATTTGTCCTTTTTTATAATCAATTATTGCAACAAGAAGATAAATTTGATTTTGATACTTTGCTCCTAATGTTTATCGAATTACTTGAACAAAATGAACAAGTTTCTCAACAAATTTCTCAACATTTTCAATATTTTTGCGTTGATGAATTTCAAGATACCAATTATGTACAAATGAAAATTATTCAATTACTTGATCAAGTACCTTTCAAACAACTGTGTTTTGTTGGTGATATCGATCAGTGTATTTATCGTTTTCGTGGTGCGCATCCTGAAATTTTTTATAATTTAGAAACATATTTTCCAGAATGCCAAACGCATTTCCTAACAGCAAATTATCGTTCAACTTCAAACATAGTTGATTTTTCCAATAAATTTGCGAATTTAAGCCAACCGAAATTTCCAAAACAACTCATTGCCTGTACAGCTTTTCCAGAAAGTCCTGAAATTTCTCTGACAATTTATGAAGACGAAGCGCAAGAGGCACGCAAAATCATCGAAAAAATCAAACTCAAACAACAAAATTTTGCTGATACAGCAATTTTATTTCGCGCTAATGCTCAAGCGGCTGCCTTTGAACATGCGTGCCTAGAAGCGAACCTTCCTTATATTATTGTCAACCAAGACTCTTACTTTAATCAACAAGAAACTCGTGTTTTATTGGCATATTTAAGTTTTGCTAATGATTGGCGTAATGATGAGGCTTGCGAAACAATGCTCAAATATCCAAGTAAGTTTTTGCGTCACCAAACAATTCATCAACTACGACAATATGCGAAACAACAGCGACAACCTTTCTACCTTACTTTAAAATCAATACCACATTCACTTAATATCAATGCTCGTGAGCAACAAATCATCAAGCGTTTTGTCCAGCTAACGGAACAATATCTCAAAAATTGCCAAACAACTGTTAAGTGGGAAGACATTCTTGATTTAAGTGATGATTATTTCAATGTTAGCCTTTGGCTCGGACAAATTGCCCAAAGACAAAATCGTCAACAAGATGATGAATTTGCGATGTTCTTTACGCTTCGACAATTTATCAAAGATTTTCAGCACCAACATCCAAAGGCGACAATTGAAAATTTCTTACTAGAAATTGAACATTTACGCCGTGAGTATGAGGTTAATAAAGTTCAGCGACTCAATGATAGCTTAAAACTCATGACAGTTCATGCTGCTAAAGGTTTAGAATTTGCTCATGTTTATTTTGTTGGTCTAAATTTTTATGAATATAGTACTGAGGCATTTGCTGAAGAACGTGGAATTCATTATGTTGGTATCACCCGTGCTAAGCAAACGCTCGAAATTAGCTGCCAGATACCCAGCTTTTTCTTCCGCCAATTCGAAACAATTCTTCCAAATAAAACAACCGATTTTCGAACGAAAAAACAAGAAACAAAATAAAAAATGCTCCGATAAGCAGTCGGAGCATTTTTTTATCCGGTTAATGACATGTCATAGTGTTGGGTATTTCACCATCATTTTAACAACTTTTTTCATTAAGAAGTTAGTATTTTGGTGGAGGCAAATCTTCTTGAACATTTACGGCCTCATTCCAACCAAAAATTGTGACTTTCATATCAATCATCTCACTTTTGGCTCTGCCATTTAATACTGTTATTATTGCACTTTTATCAATAAAAACAAGTACTTTCCGATGAGAACAAGATAAATAAACAAACAAAAAACCACCAACTTTTCGTTGATGGCTTTTCGTGCTTGTTTGATAACGATTTTCTTGGCGGTAAAATCATTATGACAACTTTTTGTCAACAAACATTTCTTTGGACCAGAAAATTCTAGTGTCCAAAGTGAGTCCATCTTTTGACAAAAGATACAGTCACTTTGGACACTAAAAAATGCCCTTTTATTTTTGTACTGGTTTTGGTGGTCGTGGACCAGGATATTGATAGTAATCCGAGCGTAACATTCCATTATAAATTTTACGTTTTCGTTCGGCTTTTCTTTTAAAACAAAATTCAAAATCTTCATATGAAGTAATTGCATAGAGTGACCATGTCGGTAATTTCTTATACATTCTTCCCATATCAGCGTATAAGCGTTCTACACTTACTTCATCCTCTAAACGTTCCCCATAAGGTGGATTAGTAATGATAAAGCCATACTCTTCTTTCGAAGTAAACGTGACCATATCTGCAACAGTAAAATCGATATAGTCAGCAACACCAGCAATATCAGCATTTTCTTTCGCAATTGCTACTGCTTCAGGATCAATATCTGATCCGTATACTTTGAAATCAAGATCATTAATTTGTTCATAGGCTTCTTTTCTTGTCTGACGCCAAATATCTTTATCAATAATTCGCCAATCTTCTGACAAAAATTCACGATTAATCCCAGGTGCCATATTGCGACCTTTCATCACTGCTTCAATTAAAATTGTTCCCGAACCACACATTGGATCAACTAAGGGACGACCAGGACGCCATGGTGTTAACGAAATCATTGCTGCAGCTAAGGTTTCTCGAATTGGTGCAGCCGTAGCAATTTCGCGATATCCACGTTTATGCAACGCTAGTCCAGAAGTATCAATTGAAATAGTTACTTTATTTTTATGAATAAAGACAAAAATCGGCATTACTTCTTCATCTTCACGAATCATACCATATTCATCGCCACCATATTGCATCTTCATTTTCTCAACAATTGCTTTTTTGGTAATGGCTTGAATATCACGTTTACTAAATAGTTCTGATCGGACAGATGATACTTTTGAAATCGGAAAATATACACCATACGGAAGATACTTTTGCCAACTAATTGCTTTAACTCCTTGAAATAACTCTTCAAAAGTGTATGCTTCAAATTCAGCTACTTGCCATAAAACTCGTTCTGCTGTTCTAAGCCACATATTTGCTTTCGCAATTCCATCAGGACCAGTTTTAAAAGCTACTCGTCCATCCTCCGTTTTAATAATCTCAAAATCTAGTGCTTGAATCTCCCGAGCAACAATTTTTTCAAGACCAAAAAAACATGGTGCAATTAATGTATAATTTTCCATCATTCCATCCTCCTTTTTTCACTTACTCTATTATACCTTTTTTTTCTTACTGCGACAAATAGCTTTCAATTAGAAATTTAACCTTAAAAGTTTTTTTGGTTAAATTCAAATGCTTTCATAAAAATTTTGTATATGTTTCTTTCAGTTAACACATACTTGTCCCTCTCAATTGTGAATCTCAAACAAAAAACTAGTGTGAACCACTAGTTTTTTTACCGTTTAATTATGCGCTATATGCTTGTAACATCCATAATGTTTTTTCATATTTTGCAATTAATGTGTTCATTAAATCTTGTGTTCGGAAATCTTTTGCTTCTTCCGCTAAACGCCCAACTTCTTGTGCTTGGCGAACAAGGACAATATAATCTTCAGTAGCAACTTTCATTGCTTCTTGTGTCTTAATATCAGAACTTGTAATTTCTAAAATTGATGCAAACTGTAAATAATCTTTCATCGTTGCATATGGTTTATGACCAATTGTCAAAATACGCTCAGCAACTTCATCTAAGTCCAAAGTCAAGTCAGTATAGAGCTCTTCTAATTTAACATGTACTTCGAAAAATCCTGCCCCCGTAACATTCCAGTGTAAGTTATGTAGTTTCACATACATTACATTTAAATTTGACAAAAAGTTATTCATTTCAGCTACTAAAACTTGTTTTGTGTTTTCTAATTGACGTACTTCCATTGTCTATATACCTCCAAATGATTCATTTTGTCACCTCAATTATATGACATTTATATTGTAGTACTTATCAACTTTGGTATCAAGCTTCTGCATCTGATTTATCAGAATATTATTTCTAAATTCACGTTCTTATCATTTAGTGCAGAAAATTTCAGAAGTGATTTTCCTTCGTTTCTTCATTTGAAAACCGGGTTCAGCACATATCTTTCGTAACGTGCTCACTGCTGCTACTGCCCACAAAACAAAACAAGACGCCACTCCTCCTAGAATAACGTCTTGTTTCTTTTTTGTCTTCCACAGCTTTAAATCTGGGTCTTCATATCATGCTTCTCCCTCATGGTTAGCTGAAAATCGTTTGCCATGCCTGAATTTGTTTCA
>JTLC01000019.1 GCA_000798955.1 Firmicutes bacterium ZOR0006
ATGACATGGCGATTGTGGTGAAGTGGTTAACACATCTGATTGTGGTTCAGACATTCGAGGGTTCGATTCCCTTCAGTCGCCCCATTTTATAATTGAGTAGTAAACACCTAGTGGGTGTCTTTTTTTTTGTCTTTTTTCTCAATATAGAAGCTTTTTTTGTTGTCTTCAGCTATAATAAGGAAAGAATTATACTGAAAGAGGGCGAAAGTATGAAGAACATGTGGGTTACACGGATTCTTATTGGTGCACTGATTATTTTGTTTGGGGTTTTGATGTTATTGGATAATCTTGGCTATCTTGGTTTTTGGGATTTTTTCCAAGAATATTGGCCGGCAATCTTTATTGTAATCGGTATGGGGTATTTAGTACGGAAATTATGGTTATCAGCATTTTTTTTCATAAGTGTCGGTGCTCTGTTATTAGCGTTAAATCTTGACTTGATTCCTGGCTCATTATGGACATATATTGTACCAGTTGGAGTGATGATTATTGGTTTAGCATTATTATTACCGGCAACTGCTCGTCGTTCACGTGAAAATAGTGATAATTATTATCAAGATCAACGCGAAGTTTTAAATTTAGCTGCCATTTTAGGTGGTTCAGTGAAAAAAGTAACAACAACACATTTTCGTCATGGTGATATTCTTGCTGTATTTGGTGGTGCGACAATTGATTTATTGGGAGCTGAACTTGCACCGACAGGAGCAGTTTTAGAGATTACTTCAATATTTGGCGGTGTTGATATTATTGCACCACAAGATTGGCAAATTGATGTCCAAGTTTCTTCAATATTTGGCGGTGTCGATGATCGACGAACAACGATTGCGAAAGAATTACAAACAGATAAAGTCTTATTGATTCGTGGTGTTTGTTTGTTTGGTGGTATTGATATTAAAAATTAAAACGCATTGGTGCGCTCGCACCAATGCGTTTTTTCTTTATGCTTGTAATTCGGTAATTAAGGCTAATAAATCAACATCTGTTGTATAGTCAACATTAGGAACATCAAAACCATTAATCATATTGAATTCATGTTTCAGTTCCCAATATGAAGTAATATCTTTAAAATTTTCTGGTGTTAATTGCTCAAGTAAGGCGTTTGTTTCGGCCTGAATTGTTGGATCCATTTCCCAAGCATCGGGACGATAAAACCCTTGTTCATCAATTTCAGGATGAGTGCCATAGAGCATATCGCTGAAAAAGCGATACTTATGAGCAATTGTCGTTTCTTGTTTCCCATGATTTTCCATAACTTTAAAAACAGTGGCAACATATAAATTTAACATTGGAATATAGGCACTGGCACGACTCACAATTGCTTTATCAACAACGATTGCTGCTTCACCAGATAAGGGTGCAAGTTGCTGATCTAAAACAGTTGCTGTTTCGGCTAAGTGCGCTTTTGCTGTACCAAGTGCACCTTTTTGATAGATAGCATAGGTTACTTCAGGACCAAGGTAGGAATAGGCAATCGTTTTAAACCCATGGTTCAGAACACCAGCTGCTTGAAGTTGATCAATCCAACGTTGCCAGTCTTCACCACCCATGACTTTAATTGTTGCCGTAATTTCTTCTTCGCTTGCAGGTTCAACACTACGATAATCCAATTCATCAGTTGTGAAATTTAATGTATAACCTTCAACCGCTTTGCCCACCGGTTTTAATTGAGAATCATACGTAATTCCAGTTTCAGGATCAGTACGCCGTGGTGCAGCAACACTATAAACAAGGAGGTCAATACCATCAGGGAACTGTGCTTGAATTGTCGCAATCACTTCGGTTTTAATTTCATCTGTAAAAGCGTCACCTTGGATATCAACTGATGTGAGTCCAGATTTTTTTGCTTCTGATTGGAAGTACAAGTTATTCCAAAACCCAGCAGTTCCAGTTTTCTTTGCCCCAGCTTCACGCTCAAAAGAGACGTTTAGTGTGTTTGTATCCGCACCAAATGCTAAGGCAATTCGGCTAGCAAGCCCGAAGCCAGTTGAGCCACCAATAATAAGGGCATTTTTGGGTCCGACAAATTTTGGTTGTTGTTTTGTGTAGTTGATTTGTTCGATAACTTGTGCACCGCACCCAAGAGGGTGGCAGTTTAAAGCCACAGAATTCCGAATTTTTGGTGTAATAATCATCAAATAATCGCTCCATTTTTTTAAAAATTTTACCTTTTCATAAAAAAAGGTTTGAAATACAAATTAATTCATTATACAATAATTTTATCATAAATATTTTGTAAATCAAAGCTTTTAGAAAACAAAACATAAAGAAAATGAAACGAGGAATCGACATGGAAATCAATAAAGTAAAACAATTAGTGGAAATTTTAGAGCACTCAAGTATAGCAGTTTTAGAATTAAGTGATGCAACTGGAACCGTAAAATTAGCAAAAACGGCACTGATGCCAATGGCAACACACCAGCAAAATGCACCGCTACCAACGCCGGCTTTAGCAGTAGCACCACAAGTAGCAGCAGGAGAAACAGGAGCAATAGAAACTGAAGCTGAGGCACCAGTAACTGAAGTTGCGGGTGAAGTTGTGAAATCACCATTAGTTGGAACATTCTATGCGAAACCAAGTCCAGAAGCCAAAGCGTTTGTGGAAGTCGGAGCGACAGTACAACAAGGGCAAGTCATTTGTATTATTGAAGCAATGAAAGTGATGAACGAAATTAAAGCCCCAGTTGCTGGGACAATTGGTCAAATTTTTGTTGAAACTGGTGATATGGTCGAATTTGATACGCCACTAGTAACAATTGTGACAGCGTAAGGAGGAACAACTGATGATTAAAAAAGTATTGATTGCCAATCGTGGTGAAATTGCTGTACGAATTATTCGAGCATGCCACCAATTGGGGATTCAGACAGTTGCTGTTTACTCAACTGTCGATAAAGAAGCCCTTCATGTTCAATTAGCTGATCAAGCAGTGTGTATCGGTGAAGCAGCAGCAACGAAAAGTTATTTAGTCAAAGAACAAATCTTAAGTGCTGCCGTTGCAACTGGAGCTGATGCCATTCATCCTGGATTTGGTTTTTTATCAGAAAATTCCCAATTTGCGAAAATGTGTCAAGAGTGTGGCATTATCTTTATCGGTCCCCGAGCTGAAACAATTGACTCAATGGGTGATAAAGCGAATGCGAAAGCAACTATGATTCGTGCTCAGGTGCCAGTTGTACCAGGGAGTGACGGGGTCGTGAATGATGCCGATGAAGCCCTCAAACAGGCACAAGTAATTGGTTATCCAGTCTTAATCAAAGCTGTGAGTGGCGGTGGTGGTAAAGGAATGCGTCTTGCTTATAATGATGCAGAATTTACTGCTGGTTTTGCTGCTGCTCGTCAAGAAGCTCGTGCTGCTTTCAATGATTCACGTGTTTATTTAGAAAAATTCATTGAAAATCCACGGCATATCGAAGTGCAAATTATTGCTGATCAGTATGGAAATGTCGTGCATTTAGGAGAACGTGACTGTTCAGTCCAGCGAAACAATCAGAAATTAATCGAAGAAGCACCATCGCAGTTTATTGATGACAATTTACGTGCCGGACTAGGTCAAGCAGCAGTTAATGCGGCGAAAGAAGTCGGTTATATTAATGCTGGAACGATTGAATTCTTAGTTGATAAACATAAAAATTATTATTTCATGGAAATGAATACACGAATTCAAGTTGAACATCCGGTGACAGAAATGATTACCGGAATTGACTTGGTGCAAGCACAAATTCGGATCGCAAATGGTGAACCACTTGGATTCACGCAAGAAGACGTTCATTTTAATGGACATGCAATTGAATGTCGCATTAATGCTGAAGCACCAGAGCAAAATTTCATGCCAAGTCCAGGACTGATTCAGGGCTTACATTTCCCGGGTGGAAACGGTGTGCGAATTGATTCGGGAGTATACGCTGGGTATAAAATTTTACCATACTACGATTCGATGATTGCCAAAATCATTGTGCAAGCACCAACACGCATTGAAGCAATTGCAAAGATGCAAGTCGCATTAAATGAACTAATTGTTGACGGTGTGCAAACGACAGCAGATTTCCAATATCAATTATTAAGTCACGAAAAATTCCAAAATAATACTCACGATACTAGCTTTGTTGCTAAACTCTTGGAGGAATAATCAATGTTAGCATTATTTCAATTAAATAAAGCCAAACGTCCAGTGAAACAGGCGACAGCCGTAAAGGAAGCACCGCTAGATGCATATACGAGCTGTAAAAATTGTGGACAACTGACATATATTGAATCAATTAAAGCCAACGATTATTTATGTCCCAACTGCGGTGAGCAATATCCAATGGGAGCATATGAACGTATCGCATGGTTGACGGATAGCGGGACGTTTAAGGAAACAAATAAAAAAATGCCAGTCTACAATCCGTTGAATTTCCCCGGTTATGAAGAAAAATTAGCCGGATTACGTGAAACGACAGGAAATGATGAAGCAGTTGTCACAGGTGTTGCCCAAATCCGTGGAAATGAATGTGTTATTGCTGTGATGGATAGCCGTTTTCTCATGGGAAGCATGGGTTCAATTGTTGGTGAGAAAATTGCTCAGGCTATTATTTTAGCAACAAAAAAAGAACTCCCACTCATTATTTTTAGCGCTTCTGGCGGAGCGCGGATGCAAGAAGGGATTCATAGCTTGATGCAAATGGCAAAAACAAGTAGCTTATTGAAAAAGCATCATGAAGCTGGCTTGCTGTATATTAGTGTTTTAACAAACCCAACAATGGGTGGCGTTACAGCGAGTTTTGCGAGCCTAGGTGACATTATTTTAGCAGAACCAAATGCATTAATTGGCTTTGCGGGTGCACGTGTCATTGAGCAAACGATTCGACAACAATTACCTGAAGGGTTTCAGCGTGCAGAATTCCAGCAAGAATGTGGCTTTGTTGATGCGATTGTGACACGTCCGGAAATGCGCAAAAAAATTGCCAAACTACTAGCTTGGCATGAGGAGGTCTAAGATGGAAGGAATAACACGGGAACAACTGCAAGAGATGATCAAAAGTGTCTATGATCAAAATGGTCAAACTGCTGAACTTGAAGAGTTAATTCGACAATTAAAAGAACTCGATGAAGCACTAGAGCCAAAAAATGCATGGGATATTGTTCAACTTGCTCGTCATAAAGATCGCCCAAGTGCACGCCAATATATTGAAACACTCTTTCCAGACTTCTTTGAACTACACGGTGATCGTGGTACTGGCGATGATGCAGCAGTAATTGGTGGGATTGCGACATTCAAAGGCAAACCAGTGACAATAATTGCCCAAGAAAAAGGTCAAACAACTGAAGAAAAAATTGCGACGAATTTTGGGATGTTACACCCTGAAGGATATCGTAAAGCGATTCGTTTAGCGAAACAAGCAGAAAAATTTAAACGCCCAATCATTTTTTTGATTGATACACCAGGAGCATATCCGGGAATTGAGGCGGAAAAACGTGGACAGGGCGAAGCGATTGCCCGTTGCCTTTTTGAATTTAGCGATTTACAAACACCAATTATTGCGATTTTAATTGGTGAAGGTGGAAGTGGTGGAGCACTTGCTTTTGCCATAGCTGATCGTTTATATATGTTAGAAAATACAATTTATTCAATTTTATCACCAGAAGGGTTTGCCTCAATTTTATGGAAAGATGCAAGTCGAGCAGCAGAAGCAGCAGAGTTATTACAATTAGATGCGAAAAGCTTGAAAGCAAAAGGAATCATTGATGATATCATCGAGGAACCGTATGGTGGGGCACACATGAATTTAACACAAACAGTGGCAAAAATTGAATTAAAACTCGAATATGATTTAAAAGAATTAGCGAAGCTTTCAACTTTCAAACTTGTCCAACAACGTGAACGCAAATATCGGCGTATGACGTAAGGAGGAGCAGATGACAGAAACAAAACAAATGTTACATTATTTATTTGTTGATTTAGTAAATCAAATGTCAGTTTTGGAAGAAAATCAGCTACGTCAACGCGGTATTATTGACTTAACAATTAGAGAGGTTCATGTCATTGAAGCAATTGGGGTGTGTGAGCAACAGCAAATGAATGAGGTCGCACAACGTTTACAGATTTCAATGGGGACATTGACGGTTGTGGTGAAACGTCTTATTGATAAAAACTATGTTGTTCGCCGTCGTGATTTACGTGATCGTCGCATTTTCCGTTTGGATTTAACGCCAGCGGGGCAAGAAGTTGATGCGATTCATCAGGATTTTCATCGCGAAATGATCGATGAATTAGCAGCGGATTTTATGCGCGGTGATCAAGTTCAGGGGGAGCGCTTCTTACATGAATTAGTAGCTTATTTTGAAAGATATAGTGGTCATGGGAAGGTCGTGAAGTATGGGTAAAATAATTGGCCTTGGTCAAGCACACATTCCGAAAGTGATGCCGAATCTCGAATTGAGTCAGTACGTCGATACGAACGATGAGTGGATTCGCACGCGAACAGGAATAGAACAAAGATATATTAGTGAAAAAACAACAACAGCATTGGCAATTGAAGCTGCTCAACAGGCAGTAGCTGATAGTGGTATTAGCCCAGACCAAATCGGTCTGATTATTGTTGCAACGATTTCCGCAGATCAAATGATGCCATCAACAGCAGCAAGTGTGCAAGGAGCAATTGGTGCAACGCAAGCAATGACATTTGATTTGAATGCAGCTTGCACCGGGTTTATCGTAGCTTTGAATACAGCACAACAATTTTTAGCCAATGGCACGTATGAATATGCTCTTGTGATTGGTGCAGAGCACCTTTCAAGTGTGATCGATTGGCAAGACCGGAATACATGTGTGTTGTTTGGCGACGGTAGTGCTGCTGTCATCATTGAAAAAAGTCAGCTGTTTTTAGCTGGTGAAGCCTTCACCAAAAGTGATGAAGCAGGAGTACTTACACTAGGCGCAAAGGGGACGAATCCCTACATTCAAATGAATGGAAAAGAAGTTTTTAAATTTGCGACAAGTGTGTTAACATCATGTATAGAGCGTGCAGTTGCAAAAGCTCAAATTAGTGTAGAAACAATTGACTGGATTGTCCCACATCAAGCAAATCGCCGAATCATTGAATATGTTTCACGGAAGCAAAAAATTCCGATGGAGAAGTTTATCATCAATTTAAATCAGTATGGGAACACATCATCAGCAAGTATTCCCTTGGCACTTGTCGGTGCGAAACAACAGTTTAAAACAGGTGATAAAATTTTATTAATTGGTTTCGGTGGTGGCCTGACATGGGGTTATTCATTGATTGAATGGAGTGAATAGGAATGAAAATTGCAATTTTATGTGCTGGTCAAGGAAGCCAATATGCAGAAATGGGAACTGCTTTCTATAATGGAAATGAGACATACAAACAAACAATTAATCAATTAAATGAAACGGTACCATTTGACTTGGTAGCGTTATTAAATACACCAAACGATTTATTAGATCAAACAGCGTATACACAACCAGCAATCGTAGCAATGACAGTTGGAATTGGGAAAGCTGTTGCGGAAAAAGGAATTACTACTGATTTCTATGCTGGTCTGTCATTAGGTGAATATAGTGCTTTAACATTAGCTGGAGCTCTGACTGAGGCTGAAGTTATTCCTTTAGTACATACTCGTGGTCAATTCATGCAAGCCGCTGCTCCAGGAATTGGTGCGATGGCAGCAGTATTAGGAATTGAGCGTAGCGTGATTGCGGATGTCTGCTTGGAAACGCCAGGAATTGTTGAAATTGCGAACTATAACTGCCCAGGACAAATTGTCATTGGTGGTGAAAAAGAGGCCGTTGCAACAGCGAGCGAAACGTTGAAAACGCTAGGTGCCCGTCGTGTGCTACCTTTGAATGTGAGTGGACCGTTTCACACATCATTACTAGCACCAGCAGCACAAAAGTTGGCACCAGAATTAGCAAAAATTAAGTGGCAAAAACCACATGTACCAGTGATTCGTAATATTGATGCAAAACCATATGAAGATACATTTGTCTATGAATTAGCAAAGCAAGTGGAATCATCAGTATATTGGGAAGATAGTATTCGCTATTTACTTGATCAAGGAGTCGATACTTTCATTGAAATTGGACCAGGAAAAGTGTTAACTGGTTTTGTCAAAAAGATTGATCGTACTGTTAAAACTTACACAATTGAAACACCAGAACAATTGGCTTCGGTAACGGAACAATTGTCACAATAAAGGAGAAAAATCATGTTGAAAAATCAAGTTGCAGTTGTTACAGGAGCATCTCGTGGAATTGGCTACGGTATTGCTTTAGAACTTGCAAGCCAAGGCGCAAATCTTGTCGTAAACTATAACTCGAGTGCGGCAAGCATGGAACAACTAGTCCAAACAATTCACGAACAATATCCAGAGGTTGAAGTTGTGGCAGTTCAGGCAAATGTTGCCGATTTCGAACAAGCAAAGCAATTAATTGATACAGCAGTTGCCAAATTTGGGCGTGTTGATATTTTAGTCAATAATGCTGGAATTACGAAAGATGGCTTATTGATGCGGATGTCAGAAGCAGATTTTGATGCTGTGATTGATGTTAATTTAAAGGGAACATTTAACTGTATGCGCCATGCAATCAAACCGATGATGAAACAGCGTTCAGGACGAATTATTAACTTATCGTCAGTAAGTGGGATTAGTGGAAACGCTGGTCAAGTCAATTATGCAGCATCAAAAGCAGGTGTTATTGGCATGACAAAATCATTGGCACGTGAAGTAGCAACACGAAATATTACTGTCAATGCAATTGCACCCGGTTTTATTGAAACTGAAATGACAGGTCAATTAAATGACGCCGTTCAAACGACAATTAAAGGTCAAATTCCGATGCAACGCTTTGGCCAAGTGAGCGATATTGCTCAAACAGTCGCATTTTTAAGTTCGTCAGCAGCAAACTATATCACAGGTCAAGTCATCACTGTTGATGGCGGAATGACGATGTAAGGAGGAAAAAGAGATGAGTAAACGTCGTGTAGTTGTAACAGGAATTGGTGCGATTTCACCATTAGGGAACACAGCAAATGAAATGTGGGAAACAATGAAGGCTGGAAAGCATGGAATTACGGAAATTAGCCACTTTGATACAACAAACTATGAAGTAAAATTAGCAGCAGAAGTAAAGAACTTTGATCCACTCGATCATTTTTCGAAAATTGAAGCGAAGCGTTTAGACCGCTATGCACATTTTGCCCTTGTCAGTGCGCGTGAAGCGTATGCTGATGCCGGATTAGAGGGACAAATTGCGGATCCATATCGCTTTGGTGTGATTTATACAACAGGAATTGGTGGCTTACAAACAATTGAAACGGAAACAACAAAGTTACTTGAAAAGGGACCGCGTCGTGTTTCACCAATGTTTGTACCAATGGCTATCGTCAATAT
Organism: Firmicutes bacterium ZOR0006; assembly: GCA_000798955.1. Classification (GTDB taxonomy): domain Bacteria; phylum Bacillota_I; class Bacilli_A; order Culicoidibacterales; family ZOR0006; genus ZOR0006. Next base: position 9,392 of record JTLC01000019.1, read on the forward strand.
GGGTGCTGGAAATATTGCGATTGATTTAGGAGCAAAAGGTCACTGTACATCAGTTGTGACAGCATGTGCGTCAGCTACTCATGCATTAGGTGATGCGTTACGAATGATCCAATATGGAGATGCTGATGTTATCTTAACTGGTGGTGCCGAAGCAACAATTACCCAATTAGGCGTTGCCGGATTCCAAGCATTACGTGCATTATCGACATCAACAAATCCCGATCGTGCGTCGATTCCATTTGATAAAGAACGTAATGGTTTTATCATGGGAGAAGGTGGCGGTGCCTTAATTCTTGAAGAATATGAACATGCTAAGAAACGTGGAGCGAAAATTTATGCGGAATTAGCTGGTTTTGGTTCAACATGTGATGCGAATCATATTACGGCACCTGATCCAAGTGGTGAAGCAGGAGCTCGTGCATTAGTGAATGCGGTAAAAGATGCGGGTGTTGAATTAAGTGCTGTTGATTATATCAATGCTCATGGAACGTCAACACCACTCAATGATAAAACGGAAACAACGGCAATTAAAGTGGCCTTTGGAGCAGAAGCAAAGAATGTCGCTGTTGGTTCAACAAAATCAATGACAGGACATTTATTAGGAGCAGCTGGAGCGATTGAAGCAATTGTCTGTGTTAAGGCCATCCAAGAAAGCTATATTCCAGCAACAACAAATTATGAAGTAGCTGATGAAGACTGCGATTTGGATTATATTACTGAAGGTAGCCGCCAACAGGCAGTTAATATTGCTTTAAGTAACTCGCTAGGGTTCGGTGGTCACAATGCAACTGTTGCCTTTAAGAAAGTTGAGGAATAAGTATGAAATTAAATAGTAATCAAATTCAAGACATTATCCCACATCGTTATCCATTTTTATTGGTTGATACGATTGAAGACATGGAACCAGGAGTATTTGCCAAAGGCCGTAAGTGCGTTACTGCCAATGAAATGCATTTTCTCGGTCACTTTCCTCAAGAACATGTGATGCCAGGAGTATTAATTATTGAAGCCTTAGCACAAGTGGGTGCAATCGCGATTTTATCGGAACCAGAGTACAAAAACCAAATTGCGTATTTTGGTGGTATTAAAAATGCTCGCTTTAAGCAAAAAGTAGTCCCAGGAGATGTACTTGAATTAGAAGTAACACTCACGAAACGGAAAGGACCGATCGGAGTTGGTGATGCTGTAGCTCGTGTAAACGGGAAAGTCGTGACGACTGCAGAATTAACATTTGCCGTGGGGAAATCAGAATAAAATGATGAATCAATGGAAACCACTACAAATTGGGAAATATACAATTCCACTACCGATTGTACAAGGCGGTATGGGGGTTGGTCTGAGTTGGGATCAACTTGCCGGAACCGTATCGAAATACGGAGCACTTGGAACAATTAGTGCTGTCGGAACTGGATACTACCAAAATGGAAAATATGCAGGGAAAATGGTTAAAGGACGCCCAGTCCAACCAGAAAACCTGAATCCACCTCAAGCCTTACAAGAAATTTTTACGAATGCGCGAAAATTATGTGGTGATGCACCACTTGCTTGCAATATTCTGTATGCATTAAATAACTATGGTCAAATTGTTCAAGATGCTTGCGAAGCCGGAGCAAACATGATCGTGACTGGTGCTGGCTTACCACTCGATTTACCTGAGTTTACGAAAGCTTACCCAGATGTTGCGTTGATTCCTATTGTTTCATCAGCACGGGCATTGAAAATTATTTGTAAGCGTTGGTTAAAACGTTATAATCGTCTACCGGATGCAGTTGTGCTTGAAGGTCCATTAAGTGGGGGCCATCTTGGATTTAGCAAAGAACAAATTACGGATCCAGCATTTCGACTTGAAGCGTTACTGCCAGAAGTAGTCACTGCGCGAAATGAATTTGGTGATTTCCCAGTTATTGCTGCTGGTGGAATTTGGACAAAGGAAGATATTGAACGTATGGTTGCACTTGGGGCTGATGGTGTTCAAATTGCAACACGTTTTATTGGTACTTTTGAATGCGATGCGAGTCTTGCTCAAAAGCAAGCTCTGATTGATGCACAAGCAGAAGATATTACGATTATTGATTCTCCTGTTGGTCATCCAGGGCGAGCATTGAAGAGCGAACTTTTCCGCCGTATTGAAACGAACGCAGCTCCACAAATTGCCTGCGTGAGTAACTGTGTTGGTCCATGTGAACGTGGAACAGGTGCACGTAAGGTTGGCTTTTGTATTGCCGATCGCTTAAGTGATACGCAATTTGCCGAAGATCCAACCCTTGGGCTGTATTTTACAGGGGCATATGGCTATCGTCTTGAAAAACTCCAAACCGTAAAAAGTGTGTTGGCAGAATTAACAGGTACTGATGCAACAGCTCTGGTTTAATTCATTGCCATCGACAATTGATGTCGCCAAAGCACAACTTGCAAAAGGCTGTGAGCACGGCCTGATTGTTGTCGCAAAAACCCAAACAGCTGGTCGGGGGCAATTTGAGCGACGCTTTTATGACGAGCCCGAGCAAGCACTTTTGTTTTCTCAAGTTTTATATTTGCGAGAAATACCTGATGACTTTGCTTATTTTGTCGGAAGAACATTGCAACACTTTTTGGAAGTTGAATATCATATTCAAGATTTACAAATTAAACGCCCGAATGATTTATACCATAATGGGCAAAAACTAGCAGGTATTCTAATTGAGCCCCAATATATTGGCCAACAATTGGAAGGAATTATCGTGAGTGTAGGGATGAATGTTCTCGGTGTGCCCAAGGCACATCGAGAAGCAACAAGCTTAGTAACAATCATGCCCCAAACATATGATATTCCAGCGATAGCACAGAAGTTACAAATTTGCTTTAGCCAACAATTTACATAAAAAAAGCAGTCACATGTGATCGCGTTCATTATTTGTTTAACAACTAATGAAGTGGATGCCAACATGTGACTGCTTTTTAATTTTTAAAAGTTGAATCGTGCTCTGCTTGGTCTACTTCACGTAACTTTTCATACGGTGAAATAACTTGGGTAGTCGGTATAGGGGGCTCATTGCGCCCCTCATTAAATTCTTGATCAAGTTTGCGAATCAAAGCTTGATGCTCTTCAGCAGTTAATTGTGTCATCACTTTATGATGACGATGAAATAAATGTGGTAACTTCCAAGCCATAAAACAACACTCCTTTCATTAGAAATAAACTGACTATTACTTCTTTTAGTCTATGCCTTTTAAAAAGAAATAACAATCAATAATCACTAAATTTTCCATGATGAAAATCGATATAATTGCAGTGTGAATCAGAGCAACACGTGATGGTTCATAGACATGTAAAAACGAGTTGATACACGCTAGAAATACAGAACGAGAAAAGACTTAGTCAGTAAAAAAGAATCATTTGCGAAAAATAACACTTTTTTGGTAATCACAAAAAGAGTATGTTAAAATGAAACAGAGGTGAGAGTCATGCGCTATTTAACAGCAGGGGAATCCCATGGACCCCAATTAACAGCAATTATTGAAGGTTTTCCAGCCGGACTTACTATTGACTTTCCAGCGTTAAATGCTGAGTTAGCTGAACGTCAAAAAGGCTATGGCCGTGGTGGCAGAATGAAAATTGAAACAGATACCGTTGAATGTGTAGCCGGTGTACGACAGACAGTGACATTAGGTTCACCAATCTGCTTGGTTATAGAGAATAAAGACTATGTCAATTGGCAAAAAATGATGCATCCGATGGAAGTAACAGGTGAGAAAAAACCACAAACAACACCGCGACCGGGTCATGCTGATTTAGTCGGTGCTTTGAAATATAATCACGAAGATGATGTGCGAAATGTTCTGGAACGAGCATCAGCACGAGAAACGGCTATTCATGTAGCAATGGGAGCACTGGCCCAACAATTATTACAACAACTTGATATCACCGTTACGAGTCGAGTGTGCCGAGTTGGTGCATACGAAGGTGATGAACAAAATCAAGAAATTAGACGCTATATTGATCAGCTACGTGAAGCAGGTGATACCGTTGGTGGAGAAGTAGAAGTGATTGTCAATGGCTTACCAGCAGGGCTTGGTTCGTATGTTCATTATGACCGCAAATTGGATGGTATTCTGGCACAAGCAGTGATGAGTGTCAATGCTTGTAAGGCAGTGGGCTTTGGCTTAGCGACTGAGTTAGGAAAAATTTCGGGAAGTGCGGCACATGATCAAATTTTCTACGAAAGTGGTGCCTTCACTCGCCAAACGAATCGAACTGGTGGAATTGAAGGGGGAATGAGTAATGGTATGCCAATTATTGTACGAGCAACGCTTAAACCAATTCCCACATTGATGCAGCCGTTACAAACAGTTGATTTATTGACAAAAACGGCAACTGCTAGTTTTCGAGAGCGCTCAGATGTCAGCGTTGTCGAAGCTTTTGCTATCATTGTTAAAAATGTCGTCGCGCAAACAATCGCCCAACAACTTTGCTCACAATTACGATCGGATACACTCGGACAGTTACAAACTGATGTGAAAAATTTACGAATGCAAATGAAGGGATAGAAAGTTATGACACAACTAACAGTAAAAGTTCCAAGTAAAACATATCCGGTCTTCATTGGAACAACTTCGATTTTAGAACAACTACAAGAATACTATCGGCATGCGAGTCAAGTCGTTGTCATTACTGACCAAACCGTGTACGATTTACATTTTGTGACCTTGCAACGCTATTTACCGGAAAACATACAAGTCCTTGTAGTTCCCCCAGGGGAAAAAAGTAAAGATCTCAATCATTATAGCCAACTAACGCAAGCAATGGTGATGAGACAAATTGATCGGCAAGCAGTAATTGTCGCTTTTGGTGGTGGAATGATTGGTGATTTAGCCGGTTTTATTGCTGCAACTTATTTACGAGGTATTGCTTTTGTGCAAGTGCCAACGACCTTACTAGCACATGATAGCTGTGTTGGTGGTAAGGTTGCGATTAATCAAGCGGGAATCAAAAACACATTAGGAGCATTTTATCAACCTGAGGCAGTACTTTATAATGTTGATTTTCTCGAAACTTTACCGAAAGTTCAGTGGCTAAGTGGCGTGGCTGAACTGATTAAACATGCCTATCTACATCCTGAACTCTTAGAGGTTTTGAATCAGTATCAAAATTTAAACCAATTACAAAAGCATATTCAGTTACTACTTGAGGCAGCAATTACAGTCAAAATTCAGTATGTTCAAGCTGATGAACGTGAAGCGGGTGTACGTCGGTATTTAAATCTAGGACATACATTTGGTCATGCGATTGAAGCATTTAGTAATTATCAAACGCCACATGGTGTAGCCGTTATGTACGGACTTTGTTTTGTCCACGAACTTGCACCATTTCGCGTGAACCCATATGAGTATGTCAAACGTTTTGAATTCCCTTCGTTACGTTTTGAAAAGCAAGATTTTGAGCAACTCTATAAATTTATGCAAAATGATAAAAAAGCCCACGCTTTACAAGTACGTTTTGTTGTTGCTAAAGGTGAAAAGGATTTTGCACTAGTCGGTTATGAATATTGCCAACTGGCACAAGCGTACCAGCAGTTTTTGTATCATTTAAATCAAAGTGAGGCTTTTTTATGTTAAAAGGGACAGTCCTATTACCGGGAGATAAATCAATTACGCATCGGGCAATTATTTTTGCGAGTTTAGCAGCTAAGACTTCACGAATTGAGGGAGCATTGCTGGGAGAAGATTGCTGTGCAACTATTCAGTGTTTTCAACAATTAGGTGTTGAAATCGAACGAGTAAATACAACAACACTTGTGATTACAAGTCCAGGTGTTGAACAATTCCAGCAACCTGAACAGGCAATTGACTGCCAAAATTCGGGGACAACGGCAAGGTTGATGATGGGGATTTTAGCAGCATTACCATTTCAAACAACACTCATTGGTGATGAGTCACTCCAACGACGGCCGATGCAACGCGTGGCACAACCATTACGACAAATGGGTGCACAAATTCAATTGAGTCAAACGGGAACATTACCAGCAGTCATTACTGGTCAACGCTTACAAGGAATTACGTATCACTCACCAGTTGCGAGTGCGCAAGTAAAATCAGCAATTTTACTTGCTGGTTTATTTGCTGATGGTGAGACAATTGTATATGAACCGGAACAATCACGTGATCATACTGAACGTTTTTTTGCTGAACTCGGCTTTGAATGGCAACAAATTAATCAGTTAACAGTACGAGTGACGAAGCACCAAAGAAAATGGAATTTCCCCGATTGCTATCATGTTCCTGGTGATATTTCATCAGCGGCTTTTTGGTTAGTTGGAGCGAGTCTAATCCCAGAGAGTATTATTGAAATTTCTCATGTTGGTTTAAATCCAACGCGAACAGGGATTTTAGAAGTATTAGATCAGATGGGAGCAAATATCGAACGTCAAGAGATTGATTTTTCTGGCGAACCAGTTGGTAAACTTATTGTGAAATCAGCAACGTTACAGGCAATCAATATCGGTGGAGCAATGATTCCCCGGGTTATTGATGAAATACCAATTATTGCGTTAGCCGCCACACAGGCTCATGGTCAGACCTGTGTGTCCCAAGCGGAAGAACTACGGGTGAAGGAAAGTGATCGAATTACGCAAACAGTACAGCTACTGAAGCAATTAGGAGCGGAAATTATGGAAACAGCCGATGGATTTATTATTGATGGGCCAACACCACTCCAAAATCAAGGAGTATATGATAGTTTTGGTGATCACCGGTTGGCAATGGTGTTAGCAATTGCTGAAGCCTATTTGGCTGTACCAATGCATATAAAACGACGAAAGGCGTATTGCGTTTCATATCCTGACTTTGAAACAACACTGACCATGTTGCAACAAGAAGCGAGAATCTCAGGAATCAATTTAAAAAAATAAGACAAATCAAAAAATGAAGGAGAACAATATGCGAGCAAGTGAATTAATTGACCGTTGTAATCGAGAAGGATTTAGTGGTGAGGTCTTAAGTGCGATTCAAGACTTTGCTCATGATGAGACACAACTAACAGAAGCAAAAGTAACTGTCGGTAGCTATTTACATGAACATGGTTACTTTGAAATGGCACAACTTTTATTTGAACAAGCATTAGTTAAAGATCCAAACGATGAAGTGAGAATTTTACTCGCTGACATCTATTTTGAATCTGGACGTGAAGATGATGCTATTCTTTTATTGGATGCAGTTCAACCACAAACACAAGGATTTATTGATGCCAATATTTTATTGGCCGAAATTTATGCATCACAAGGGCTATATGATGTAGCTGTTCATAAAATTGAACAACTGGAAACAGATTATTTGGAAACAGATGAAGTAAAATTATTAATTGGTGAGACATACTTTGCTTATGGCTTTTTTGAAGAAGCTTTAGAAGCATTTCAACAAGTTGATTCTAAGAGTTATGCACAAGCAACGATTGACGTGCAACATCGTTTAGCAACTTGTTGGTATGAAGTTGGTGAATATGAACAAGCCCTTCCTTATTTTGAACAAGTAATGGCTAAACAAAGTCAAACACCGGCAGATGAATATGCCTATGCGCAAACATTGATTCGTGTGGAGCGTTCGGAGCAAGCCAAGCAAGTGCTAGAACAATTGATTATCGCAGAACCAGCGTATACCCAAGCAGTTGCCCTCCTTGTCGAGCTTTTACTTGAAAACAAAGAAGAAACAGCAGCCTTAGCTGTGATCGAAGAAGGATTGAAACACAATGAATTTGCTGATCAATTGAAATTACAACAGGCACTTTTATTAAAAAAACAAGGGCAGTTAGGGCAAGCAGAAGATATCCTTAAGAAATTGATTATGCAATACCCGAATACATTTACAATTATCAAACATCTGTTAGAATTATATTTAGTGCAAGAACGTTTTGCTGAATTGCTTGCTATTGTTGGTGAGCTTGAAGCAATGGGAGAGTTTGACCCAGTTTTGGAATGGTATAAAGCTTTGGCGTATAATGGCGAAGAAGAGTATGAGCAAGCAAAATATCAATTTGAACAAGCAGCTTATTTCTTGAGTGATAACTTAGATTTCTTGGCTGATTATGCGAAATTCCTTCGTGAAGAAGGGGCGATACCACAATTGAAAGAAGTGATTAAACAAGCACTGACAATTGCTGAAACTGATGAATTTTTCCTCGAACTCGCACAAACATATGATGCAAATGTGGAAGGGGCTTGGGAATAATGTTTTTTTATAATTTTTCACCAGAATATTTGATGATTATGTTCATCACAATTGCAATTACTGGTTTTGCGAGTTTTCGTGTGCGAAGTGCATATGCAAAATTTTCGCGAATTGAAACAACACAAGGTTTAAGTGGATATGAAACGGCACGGAAAATTTTAGATGCCAATGGCTTAGGGAGCATTCAAGTTGTTCCAGTAAAAGGAACATTGAGTGATCACTATGATCCGGCACGAAAAGTAGTGCGGTTATCAGAAGAGAATTTCTATGGTCGCTCAATTGCTGCTGTCTCGGTTGCGGCCCATGAAGTTGGTCATGCGTTACAAGATGCTAATGCCTATGCTTTTTTAAATATCCGAACGGCATTAGTCCCAGTTGTAAATTTTTCAACAAATACAAGCTGGCTCTTAATTTTATTAGGAATTTTATTTGGTATGACTGAATTAGCTTATATTGGGGTGCTTTTATTTGGAGCCGGATTTTTATTTCAAGTTATTACTTTGCCAGTTGAATTCAATGCTTCAAGTCGTGCACTGCAGCAATTGAACCAATACGGTATTGTAACTGGGAGTGAATTGAAGGGAGCACAGAATGTCTTAAGTGCAGCAGCGTTGACATATGTTGCTGCAGCTTTAAGTTCATTGTTATACTTCTTATATTTATTATCGTCTGTTCGTCGCAACAACTAAGATTAAAAAATCGGACTCATAAGAGCTCGATTTTTTTGTTATCTTGACAGAATAGCAACGAATCAAGTACAGTGAAAAAAGTAAGTAAGGGAGATAATTGAGGTCAACTATGGAACAAGAAATAAATAAAATTATGCAGCGGTTTTTGCAACATGGCTTTCAAATTTATCTTGTCGGTGGCTATGTTCGCGATTGTGTTTTGGGGACAACTGCAAAAGATATTGATTTTGCGACAGATGCCTTACCTGAGCAAGTAGAACAACTGTTTCCGAAAACGCTCGCTTTAGGGAAACAGTTTGGGACGATTACTCTTGTAATGGAATCCGGATCTTACGAGGTTACTACGTTTAGACAAGATTTAGAGAATGATAACTTTCGCAAACCAAGATCCGTTGCCTATGCACACACATTAGCAGAAGATGTCGCACGACGGGATTTGACAATTAATGGCCTAGCCATGACAATAGATGGGACCTTGATTGATTTAGTCGGTGGTCAAGAGGATATCAAGGCAAAGATAATCCGAACGATTGGGGAACCGACACAACGATTTCATGAGGATGCGTTGCGCATTTTACGAGCGCTTCGTTTTGCGATGCGATTTAATTTTACAATTGCACCAGAGACATTAGCGGCAATGGAAGAGTGTGCACCATATTTACAGGCAATTGCACCAGAGCGCTTACGAAAAGAATGGGAACAGATACTTGCTGCACCATATTATGATGCTAATCGAGTTCCTAAGTTGATTGGTGAAGTATGTTTTGGTGATTCTTGGCGACGTATTGCTCAATTTCCGAGTGAAAATCCGGTTTCACTGACGCAATTTTGGACGTTTGTTGCCTTGGTTTCACAAAATGATTGGCGTTATACTAAACAAGAACAGCGACTTTATCGCCAAGTACAGCAACGACAACACTTACCGATAAGTTTGAGATATTTAGAGTTAAGTGAAGAAGAAGCTTGTCAGCTAGAACGACTCCGATCAGCGTACCAGCAAGAACAGTTTGATATAGGCAAAGTGAAAGAATCTTATCAGCACTTGCTGATTCATCAACGGCAAGAGTTACCAGTGACAGCAGCAGACTGGCACTTGCTCGGATTAGAAGTCACACAATTTCAGCGAGCTTTTCATTACTGTATCCAAGCGATAAACGAAAGACAAATATTAAATACAAAGCAAGCGTGCCTTGCTTATATAAAAGGAGTACCATGGATAAACAACTAGCATTAACATTGATAAAAAACGGAAGCATATCCGTTTCACGATTACTCATTCAGTATTATCATAAGTTAGGAATGAGTGAAGCAGAATTAGTTTTTTTATTGCAAATTTTTGATTTTGCGAGTGATGCTAATTATTACCCAAGCCATCAAGAACTAGCAATTCGTATGGGAAAGAGCGTCGAAGAGTGTTTGCAATATATGCGTAATTTAATGCAAAAAAACTTATTAACAATTGAAACAAAGACATACGGTGGTATCATCCAAGAAAGTTATGATGTTTCTCATCTCTATGAACGCCTTTATGCACAACTATTTGAAGTGATTGATGAACAAGTAGAGGCGGAGAAGCAAGTGCAGTCAAAACAGACAATTGCTGATTGTGTTGCTTTATTTGAGCAAGAATTTGGCCGACCACTATCAGGAATGGAAATGGAAATGATAGGTCATTGGGCCGATGATTTTTCGGCAGCAATGTTAATTGAAGCACTCCGTGAAGCAGTTCTTTCCAACGTATTGAATTTCCGCTATATAGATAAAATTTTATTGGAATGGCAGAAGAAGAAATTTGTTAGTGTGGAACAAGTTCAAGCACAGCGCCTACATCACCAACGCCATAATCGGAACCAAGAGCAGGAGCCGGTCCAGCCACAAACAGATTTTTATTATTATGATTGGTTAGCTGAGGAGGAGTAGTCATGAATATACAAGCACGAGTCGCACGAATTACCGAAACATTTGAGCAACTCTATCCCGATGCCGAATGTGAATTACATTTTACGAATCACTATCAATTATTAGTAGCAGTAATGCTTTCGGCACAAACAACGGATGTAAATGTAAATAAAGTCACACCAGATTTATTTGCTGCTTACCCAACACCGGAAGCAATGATGCATGCCCCAATTGCTGCAATTGAAGAAAAAATCCAAACATTGGGATTATTTCGAATGAAAGCGAAAAATTTACAGATTTTAAGTCGACAACTAGTCGAACTTCATGATGGTATTGTCCCATCAGAGGCACAAAAATTGGTACAACTGGCAGGTGTTGGCCAAAAAACAGCAAATGTTGTCCAATCAGTCGGCTTTGGGATCCCCGCGTTAGCGGTGGATACACATGTTCATCGTATCAGTCAACGCTTAGGACTTGTTCGCAAAGGGAGTGATGTTGTGAGCACAGAACGGAATTTAAAGCGCAAAATCCCCCGTAGCCTGTGGATAAAATTTCATCATCAAGCAATTTTTTTTGGTCGATATCACTGCAAAGCAAAGAAACCAGCGTGCCAAACATGCCCACTTTTTGATATTTGTTTAGAACAACAACGCTTTGATTATTTGTAGAAAACAAAAGCAAAGCGTTTTCTTTTCGTTTTTTTCTGGAAAATAGAAAAAAAACGTTTTTTTTATTGACAAAAAAGCAAAGATATACTAATATAAATCATGCACTTGGCATTCACAAACGTTGTCGCCAAGAAAAGCAAAAAGTTGGCCCGTTGGTGAAGCGGTTGAACACACATGCCTTTCACGCATGCATACACGGGTTCGAATCCCGTACGGGTCACCATTTATATT